>NZ_WTKV01000019.1:0-105121 GCF_011378705.1 Pseudoalteromonas sp. SA25
CGTATCGGAGATTGGGAAATAGATACCGTCATAGGTAAAGGTCATCGAGGCGCCCTTGTTACCATTGTAGAGCGGGTCACCCAATTCACTGTATCAACTCAGGTGGCAGGAAAAACAGCGGAAGCCGTCACTGCGGCGACGATAGAACTATTAAGGCCATATAGGTCAGCGCTTCATAGCATCACAGCTGACAATGGAAAAGAGTTCGCTTATCACGAGCAAATCACAGAGGCTTTAAGTGTACCTGTTTATTTTGCTCACCCTTATCACTCATGGGAGCGCGGATTGAATGAAAACACGAATGGATTACTACGCCAGTATTGGCCGAAGAGCACAGATTTTACGGCGGTTACACCAGCGCAAGTAATACCTGTACTTGAGCAACTTAATAATCGTCCGAGGAAGACACTTGGATTTGAAACGCCTGCAAAATTGATGCAGGATCACTTGGCGGCTAAAGCCGCCTAAACGTTATGCACTTCAGATTTGAATCCGCGTCCTTTAATGAGCTACTATTAATAGCAAATAGTGTAAGTTATTGCCAGCTATAAATATTATGCTTAGATCGGTTATTACATAATGTAAAAAGGGGGACTTTTTCTATTAATATTACTTTGCGAATCGCTATTAACCCTGAATGACTGGTTATCGCTCATAACCGACTTACTACATTTTTAGTTTCAGATAGTTTTGCTTTCAGGGCACTCTTTTAATATGTACTACAACAATAAATCGCTATCCATACAGTATTAAATCAAAAAAGATAAGTATGAATTTTCATTTAGGATCTTTATTTAGTGTTTTAATTAGTTTAAGCCTAAAAACCAAATTCCAAACCTTATGAGAAAAACCCAAATAAGGAACGAGATCACCATCGCTACATGCCCTGCCACATATGGCTCTTCATTCCAGATGTGTGAGAAACCATTCCAAAACCGAATGAGAAAGAACAAAAATCCTCTTTGATCAAACCACTCAATAATTGTACTAATTAATGCAATTAGTCATAAATCTGTAACTTTGATCCGCGATAATCTCTATCCGATAAATGAATAAACTCAAGAAGACTAAGTAAGATGAGTACACCCTTAGTGCAACTAACATTTGCACTGCAATCATTTGATGATTCTATGTCTGCGGCGATGAGCCACGCTATGGAATATGAAAAGCTATCGCTAAAAGCCAATGCTGCGCATAACATCACGCTGCAATGTGTGTTGCCTGATGGCGCAAATGAGAGCGATGTTATTTCACTAAGTGCAACGCAGCCCAGTGCCCGTGGGGCGCAGTATTTTACTGAAAAAACGCTGAGCAATGCGGACCTTGAATCTGGTACTGTAAATCTAACTTTAAGTAACATTACACAAAGCCAGTGTTTTGTAGTGCAAATGATGCTGCACGGAAAAAACACGACTTTAAAAGAAAGCCAACAACTCGATGTGTACATTAAAGCATTTGAGCAAGGCTATATTCCTGAGCAAATAAAAACTGAACATACCAAGTCACAGGGAGTTCGTAGCTACTTTGCAAGTATGGGTTCTACGTTTTTATCGCTGTTTTAGTGCTGGCCGTACTTTGCCGACCTATAAGTTATTAATCTGCAAAACTTACTTTACCCATAGTAACTCCCGCAATACCTTGTGCAGTATTACTTAGGTGTTGCTGCTCTCCTGCTAGGCATTCGTTTGCTAAAATAGCAAATAGTACAGCCTCTTTTGCGTCGGGGTTTATACCTAAATCGTCGGTGTTTTTAAAAGCCTTAATACGTGGGCAAAGCGCTGTAAGTTGCGCCATTAGTAACGGATTATGAATACCGCCACCACTTACATACACCACACAATTTTGTGCGCGCTCTGCACACTCGTTTAATGCATTTGCTATAACGGTTGCAGTAAAGGTATTTAAGGTGGCCATTACATCTTCATGGCTTAAATGGTGGGTGTTTGTAAGCTGCTGTGCGGCGTTTAAATACGCTAAGTTAAATACCTCTGGCCCTGTGGTTTTAGGCATTGGGAGTTTAAAAAATGCGTTATTACATAATGCATTTAGTAATGGTGTATTTACCTTGCCTACTTTTGCTATTTTTGCGCCATCGTCATAATGCATATCTTTAAAATGTTGCTGTACGTAGGCATCCATAATGGTATTACCTGGGCCAATGTCGGAGCTAAATACGCCGTTTGCATCACCATTTTTGGGTAAAAACGTTAAGTTAGCTATGCCGCCCATATTTAGCAAAACCCGACTCTCAACAGTGCTCGAAAAATACAAATAATCGCCATACACAGCAAGCGGTGCACCCTCGCCCCCTGCGGCTATGTGTTTTTGCCTAAAATCACCAATGGTAGTAATACCCGTAGTAACGGCTATTTGGTCGCTATCGCCAATTTGTAAGGTGCCATTAGTAAAGCTTTTGTGGTTATGCTGCGACTGCGGGCAGTGGTAAATGGTTTGCCCGTGACTTGCTATTACATCAATACTTGCAGGGTTTATATTCCACTTAGCTAAGCACTGATTAATCATATTGCCATGGAGTTTACCTACCCACGGGTGCAGTAAGGTAACAAGCTCTAAATCGCATTCTCGTTTAGCAAATACCTGCTTTATTTTAGTTTTATAATCGTCGTTGTAGTCAACGGTGGTAAAATTTAAAACCTCAATGTGTGTATTTAAGCCCGCGCCCGTTACTTTACACAGTGCAACATCAAGCCCGTCCAACGAGGTACCGCTCATTAAACCAATAATTAAACGGCTTGCTTTTTGGGCGCTGTTATAAAGTGCTTTAATGTGAGGGTGCATAATGGCATCTAAAGTAGGTGTAATATTTTGCTTATATTAGAGGACTTTAAAACAAAGTAATAGCCGTAAACCGTTTAATTTAGGTTCTGATTGTTTAACTCTCAAATGATTGTTAAGTTAGTGTGCATGCTAAAAATTTATGAAAAAATATGATCACCCTCAGAGAGTTTAAAGCCCAAGACGCGCCTTTTATTATTAGCACCTTAAATGATGAACAGGTGACGCGTTTTCTATCGTCAAAAATTCCGTTTCCGTATACGCAAGCCGATGCTGATTGGTGGATAAACCAAGGCTCAAAGAACGGCGTAATTGATGCAACAGTTAAAGCCATTGAGGTAAATGGGCAATTTGCGGGCTGTATTGGTGTAACTCCCGGCGAATTTGAATACAGCCACAGTGGCGAAATTGGTTATTGGCTAAATAAAGCCTATTGGGGGCAAGGTATTATTACTCGCGCTATTGAACTTATATGCAATGAAGCGTTTGCAAACTCACACATAAACAGAATTTTTGGCGCTGTGTTTGCTGGTAATACCGGCTCTATGAAAGCACTTATTAAAAGTGGCTTTGAGCAAGAGGCTGTGCTTAAACAGGCCATTTATAAAAACGGGGTGTTTTACAATAGCCATATTTTTAGCAAGCTAAAATAAACCATTTAGAATAAATACTCTGCAAAGCTTGAATTATCAACCACCCGCCCAAAACTCCTTTATTAAGGTACGCATTGTACATATTCATACTGCTTAGCCGCGCATTATTGTTTAGCTGATCACGATTTTTAAAGCGTAAACATTCGGTAAGTAGTTTATTTATATTAATAGGAGATCTTATATGTCTACGACTAGTCGCCAACTTACTCTTGAATCACGCCCTAATGGCGCTCCAACAGATGAAAACTTTAAATTAAAAACAGTAGAGCTTCCTGCATTAAAAGACGGCGAAGTTTTACTACGTACCATTTACCTATCGCTAGACCCGTATATGCGTGGTCGTATGAGCGATGCTAAGTCGTACGCTGACCCAGTTAATATTGGCGATGTAATGGTTGGCGCAACAGTGTGCCAAGTAGAAGAGTCTAAAAACGATAAATTTAGCGAAGGCGAGTGGGTCCTTGCCTACACAGGTTGGCAAGACTACGCCATTACCGATGGCGAAGGCTTAATGCAATTAGGTAAAGAACCTGCAAACCCTTCATACGCATTAGGTATTATGGGTATGCCTGGCTTTACTGCTTACATGGGTTTACTTGATATTGGCCAGCCTAAAGAAGGCGAAACCGTAGTTGTTGCAGCAGCAACAGGCCCAGTAGGTGCAACGGTTGGTCAAATAGCTAAAATTAAAGGCTGTAAAGTAGTGGGTGTTGCTGGTGGTAGCGAAAAATGTGCACACGCCGTTGAAAAACTAGGGTTTGATGCCTGTATTGATCACAAAGCTGATGACTTTGCAGAGCAGTTAGAAAAAGCCTGCGATAAAGGCATTGATGTTTACTACGAAAATGTGGGCGGTAAAGTATTCGACGCCGTACTACCACTATTAAATACCGCAGCGCGCGTACCATTGTGTGGTTTAGTATCGCAATATAACGCAACTAGCTTGCCAGAGGGCCCAGACCGTTTAGGTATGCTAATGGGTCAATTGCTTACTAAGCGTATTAAAATGCAAGGCTTTATCATTTTTGATGATTACGGCGACCGTTATGACGAGTTTGCACAAGACATGCAAAAATGGCTACAAGACGGAAAAATTCAATACCGTGAGCACATGGTAGAAGGCATTGAAAATACAGTAGGCGCGTTCAACGACATGATATGCGGTAAAAACTTTGGTAAAACTGTGGTTAAAATTAATAACCCACTTTAATTTTAAACGGCTTGTAAGGCCAAGTCCTTACAAGCCACAAAAGGACTGACATGATCAAACTACACCATTTAAATAAATCACGTTCTAAACGCGTAATTTGGCTTTTAGAAGAGCTAAATGTTGACTACGAAATTGTGGCTTATCAGCGTAATAAAGACACCTTCTTAGCCCCTGACGAATTAAAGCATATTCATCAACTTGGTAAGTCACCAGTGATTGAAGACGGCGGTTTAATTATTGCTGAATCAGGCGCTATTACCGACTACCTTATTACTAAATACGGCAACGGTAAATTTGCTCCAAAAGTAGATACCGCTGAATATGTTGACTACCAACAATGGTTGCACTTTGCAGAAAGCTCAGCAATTTTACCGCTTTTACTTAAAATGTTTGTACTAAAAGACGGCGCTAAAACGCAGTTTTTAGAAGGCTATGCTGACGCTGAAACAGCTAAAGTCATTAGCTACTTTAACGACCGCCTTGAAGGTAAACGTTATTTAGTGGGCGATACCCTAACGGGCGCTGATTTTATGATGTCGTTTATTGTTGAAATTGTTAAAAACTCAGGTCAATTAGCGCACTTTAAAAACCTCGTTAAATACGACGAGCAATTACAAAGCCATGAGAAGTTTCATACAGCTAATGAGCTAGAAGCAAAGTACGACTAAACTTTTATATAATATTTTTATATAACACTAAGGGGCATTTAGCCCCTTTTTTAATACCTGAAAAACACTCCTCATTAAAGTTACGCTTGTAAACTAAATTAACAAACACCCTCTTATTGCTAATAAAGCTTCAGTTTATAGGGCATAATGCCGATATTATTTTGAAATTATCACTAATAATACTGGCTGCCCTTACTGGTATTAACTCAAACTTGGAATCATCCATGACCATAAACATGCGTTTAACGACCGGCTTTGGCGTAATTTTATCAATGATGCTTATTTTAACCATTATTGGCATTTCGCGCGTTAGCCTCATTAATAATAACATTACCCACATGACCGACGTAAATTCGGTAAAGCAACGTTACGCAATTAACTTTAGAGGCAGCGTACACGACAGAGCAATAGCCGTGCGCGATGTAGTGCTAATTACCGATCAAAGCAGTTTAAGCACCGTGTTAAAGAGCATAAAAGAGCTAAACGCATTTTACCAAACGTCAAGCCGGTCTATGGCCGAGCTAATGGGTGATATGAATAGTGAAGAACGCGCTTTAATTAATAAAATAAATCAAATAGAGCAGCGCACTCAACCTTTCATTCAAGGTGTAATAAACGCTAAAAATGCAGGAAACCTAAACGAAGCTGAGCGCATTTTATTAACCGATGCGCGCCCTGCGTTTACCCAGTGGCTAAATGTTATAAACCAATTTATAAACCTGCAAGAGCAAGCAAATCAAACCACCACTATTGATACTCTCGATATTGCCAGCTCGTTTAAAATTTGGATGATTTCGCTCACCGCACTTGCCTTTTTAATAGGCATAAGCGTTGCGTATGTTATTAGCCAACTGATCAGAAATTCAGTAGGTGGCGAACCACAAGAAGCCGCTGAAGTAATTGCCCTTATTGCGCAAGGCGATTTAAGAGGCGATGTACAGTCGTGTTGCCCAAATAGCATGATGGCTTCTGTAGGCGTTATGCAATCTAAATTAAAAACCATTGTAGATAGCATTATTAACTCATCTGAAGAGCTTTCTACGCACTCTGCAAGCGTAGCATCTGGCTCGCAGCAAGCACTTAGTGCCGCTGACGCACAAGTAACTTATACAAACTCCGCAGTAAGTAGCCTAGAAGAAATGAGCCGCAGTATTCATGCTGTAGCCGACTCAGTTAGGCAAACAGAAGATAACTCAAAAATAACCGCGCAATTATCGCAGCAAGGTAGTATTGCAGTGCAAAAAGTAGCGGCCGAAATTGAGCAAATTTCAGTAACCGTAAAAGCCACAGTTACCCAAGTAAACGTGCTGCAAGAACATGTAAAACACATTGGCGATATTTTAAGTGTGATCCGCAGTATTTCCGATCAAACAAACTTGCTTGCACTAAATGCAGCAATAGAAGCTGCAAGAGCAGGCGAAACAGGCCGAGGGTTTGCTGTTGTTGCTGACGAAGTAAGGCAACTTGCCCAGCGTACTGGTGATGCAACTGGCGATATCGAAAAGATGATTTTGCAAGTACAAGAAAACACGCAAGCGTCGGTAACAGCTATGGAAACCACTGTACCACAAGTAGAAAATGGCCTAACGCTTACTCACGAAGCAAACGAGTTACTGCATCAAATACAGCAACAAGCTAACGATTCATTAAGTAACGTGCTTGAAATTGTTGAATCAACATCAAACCAAGTAGCCACCGTGGCGCAAATTAGTACCGGCGTTGAAGAAATTGCCAGTATGTCCAAAGAAACCAGCATGTCGCTTAACAGTAACGCACAAGAAGCCGTTGCATTAGCTGACCTTTCAAACACACTTAAAAAGTATATTAGCTACTTTAAAGTTTAATTTTTATAGTAAGCAATAAACAAAGGGGCTTTTAAGCCCCTTTGTTGTTTATGTACATGAATAATAGCGGACTATATACCCGCTAAATCGCGCTCGGTAATACACTCACCCGACGCCATTTCAAACTCGCGGCAAACTAATGGGCGGTTTTCGTAAATAGAGCACATAAGCGTATTGCGGTCGAGTGCTTGGCACCAACCGTCGTCAGCGCGTTTCATTACTTCGCTGCCCCATTTATCGTATTCTATATAGTTAAAAGGCACGCCGGTGTCGGTTACTATGCGCACTTCTAATTGGCAACAACAGGCTTGGCAGTTAGCACACGTAACGGGCTCTGCGGTAGTAGAAATATTTTCAACGGGGATAACAATATGAGGCATAGTGGCTTACTTTTTTGAATAAGCCACTAGGATACAGTAACTAATTTAACGCGCTAGTAGTTTTGCTTTAATATCGCTGTAACGCATTTGCTCACACAGTGCAAAACCACTCAGCTGGCGCACTTTATTACGCGCAAATAACGGCACACTCATCCCCGCTAAAAAGCGGCATTGGGTTTCAATACCCACATTATTATTACCCTTGCCTGCCATATGCGCTAAAAACTCATCTACCTTTTGATAAATAAGTTGCTCGTCAATATATGCAGGCTCTATAGAGTATTCAAGCTTAACCGCATGGCCTCTACACACACTACAATGCCCACACTGCTCAGGTGCATTTTGATCGTCAAAATAGCGTGCTAAGTTATAGCTTAAGCAACTTTGTAGCTCAAAAAAGCGTACCAGTGCAGCAATACGTTTAATTTCGGCTTGTTCTTTATCACTAAAGTAGTCGTGAAGTTGCTGGGCAAGTTCTGGGTTATTTATAACCTCGCTATGCACTTTGTATACTTGGGTAATACGTTTGGTTTCGAGCGTTATTAGGTTTTTTTCGGCTAGGTAATCAAGGGCAGCTACTACACGTTTTCGATCAACCTGCGCGGCTTGCGTAAGGGAGTCAAAATTTAGCGTGCCCCATATTTTTTTAAAATCGGTGTGGCTAAATATTTGTGTTAAAAATGCTTGGCGTTGCGCATCAAATTGGCTTAGTAACTCGTTTTTATCAACCAAAAATTTGTATTTAAAATCAGCGTAGTAAGCATATTGCGGCGTTATTGCGCCTTGCATTTCAAGCTGTACGAGTAAGGTTTTTAGTGCCAGTTGCCTAATATTACTTTCACTCGATAAGCTATATTCTTGCATTTCCCATTGCTGGTGGCTTTGGCGAATATCGTTAATTACGTATTCAATACCGCTAAGCTCAGGAGTGTCGCCATATACAAAGTTTTCAACCGTATTTAGGCCGTCTAGGTTAGCAAGCGTGTAGCAGTTTGATGGATTGCCATCGCGCCCTGCTCGGCCAATTTCTTGGCTGTAGTTTTCTATCGATTTAGGTAAATCGTAATGTATAACAAAGCGAATATCAGATTTATCAACGCCCATACCAAAGGCAATGGTTGCCACTACAACGTTAATTTTACCGCCCATAAAGTCATCTTGAATTTGCCAGCGTAGCGTATCTTCAAGCCCCGCATGATACGCCACCGCGTGCACACCTTGCGCACTTAGCACATTAGCAACTTGCTCAGCGCTTTGCTGTAGCGTTACATACACAATACCTGGGCCATTTTGCGCGCGCACAATGTTGGTAAGCTCGGTGTTTTTATCGGCGGTTTTAACGCTCAACACACTTAAATCTAAATTAGCGCGGTAAAAGCCCGTTTGCACAATACACTCAGGCGCAATAGCAAAGCGCTCTGCCATATCGCGTTTTACTTTTTTAGTGGCCGTTGCAGTAAGTAACAACACTAAAGGAATATTAAGCTCTTCGCGGTAACGCGGTAGTTTAAGGTAGTCGGGTCTAAAGTTATGGCCCCATTCTGATATACAGTGCGCTTCGTCTACCACTAACATCGAAAGCGCCACTTGGCTTATAAACTCTCTAAAACGCTCGTTTTTAAAGCGCTCAACCGACACCATTAGTACTTTAATTTTACCATTTCGCACATCATTCATTACGGTGCTGCTTTGCATTTGATCTTGGCTCGAATCAAGGCTGGCAGCATAAATGCCTTTGCTATTTAAAAAGCTAATTTGATCTTTCATCAATGCAAGTAAAGGCGAAACCACTAAGGTTAAATTTGGTAAATGCAACGCAGTTAATTGATAGCACAACGATTTACCCGAGCCGGTAGGAAATATAGCCAACGACGATTGACCATTTAAAAGCTGCTCTATAGTTTGTTGTTGCCCTGTTCTAAATTGGCTAAAACCAAAGTGCTGCTCAAGTGATTGAATTAGTGGCGTGGTCATAAATGTCCTTTTGATGTTTTTAAACAGCGATTTAACTGCACAGCTAGGCGATAAGAAAGTGAGTATAACTTATATACCTTTGATCATCATTTTTTGCTGACATATCCTTTATTTAGGCGCAAACTAGGCACCCATAAAATGAGTAGTAACTACTTGTTGCCAAAATAATTTATTGATACCCAAGTCACCTTAAAAAACTAATAAAAAATACAGATCACTTGGGTATATTATTTTTAAGGGCAACGTTATGAGTATTACAATACCTAAAATCGTCGTTATTGGCGGTGGTGCTGGCGGATTAGAACTTGCAACCCAACTGGGGCATAAGCTAGGGAAAAAAAAACAAGCAGATATACTGTTAATAGACAAAAACCGTACCCACATATGGAAGCCGTTACTGCACGAAGTAGCGACAGGCTCTATTGACCCTGATTTAGATGGCGTTGTGTATTCAGCCCATGCCGCAAAACATCATTATCGTTTTCAACTTGGTACTTTTTGCAATATAGACCAAAGCAATAAAACAATCACCCTCTCCCCATTAAACGACGAGTTAGGCCACACTATTTTACCTGGCCGTACAGTTCGTTACGACCACCTTGTTATTGCCATCGGCAGCGTAAGTAACGACTTTAATACCCCAGGTATAAAAGAGCATTGCTACTTTTTAGATTCAAGCCAACAAGCAGAGCGCTTTCAGCACTCATTACTAGATAGCTTTACGCGCCTTCACCAAGACGACAACCAACAACAATCACTTAATATTGCCATTGTAGGCGGCGGTGCTACGGGTGTTGAACTCTCAGCTGAGCTTTATCATGTGTCTGAGCTATTAAAGCTTTATGGCTTAACAAATATGTCGTCTAAGCGTTTGCACATTCATTTAATTGAAGCTGGCCCACGTATTTTACCTGCATTACCAGAGCGTATTGCCGTTAGTGCCAAACGCGAGCTATTAAAGCTTGGCGTAAACGTGCGCGAACAAACGCAAGTGAAAGAAGGCACCGCGCAAGGCTTTATCACCAAAGATGAAGAACACATTGATGCCGATATAATGGTGTGGGCGGCAGGCGTAAAAGCACCTGATTTTATTAAAGATTTAGGTGTTTTTGAGCTTACTCGTAGCAACCAAATTCAAGTAAACGAGTTTTTACAAAGCACCGTTGACGAAAGCATTTTTGTATTAGGCGATTGCTGCGCATTTACCCAAGCCGACGGCAAACAAGTACCACCACGCGCACAATCCGCGCACCAAATGGCGTTGTGCGTCGAAAAAAATCTCATAGCAACATTAAAGCAGCAACCACTACGCGGCTTTAAATACAGCGATCATGGCTCGTTGGTTAACTTATCGAGTTACAGCACCGTGGGTAACTTAATGGGTAACCTAACCAGCAATACCTTTTTTATTGAAGGTAAAATTGCCCGCTTTATGTATATATCTTTATACCGTATGCACCAACGCGCCATACATGGCAGCGCAAAAACCTTTGCATTATGGATAAGCGAAAAAGTGTTGCGTGTAGTGCGTCCTAAAATGAAATTGCATTAAAGGCGATTTAAATTAAAGGCAGTGAGCGTTATCACTGTCTTTAATTTTTAACATAGTCTGTGTAGAGTATTTAAAACAACTAAGGGAATTGGGTTATGACGGGTAAAACGCTAATTTTTAACTTTGACGGCACAGGAGGCGAGCCCCGTGACGCAGAACAATTTAGCTCAGATCATTTTAAAGAAGACTCTAATATTACAAATATTCTAAAACTGCATTTACTACTTGGCGGTAAATTAGAAGACTCCCCAATTACTCCTTTTGCTAACCAACTCAGTTTTTATTATCAAGGTATTGGCACTAAAGGCAGCCGCCTTAAACGCATTTTAAACCAAACCCTTGCACCTCGTGGTGACGACGTAGCCAGTATTTTAAATCAAGCGTTAAGCGACTTTAAAGCTCACTACCTAATAGGCGATACCATACTGCTAACGGGCTTTAGCCGAGGCGCCGCGCTTGCCAGGCGTTTTGCTAAATGTTTAGAACCCTTAATAAGCAACAACGTGTATGTATGTGTGTTTGATACCGTCGCCTCTATTGGCTTGTCAAAAGTAAGTAAAGCCACACGTGGCGCAGAGCATGTTATTTTTGAAAACCACACCATTGCCAACAATATTACTCACGCGCTGCACTGCGTAGCCCTTGACGAAAAACGCCGCGCCTTTGAACCCACACTCATGAACCATCAAAACAATATTACCGAGCTATGGTTTGCAGGTGCGCATTCAGACATTGGCGGTGGTTACTACCGCGATGGCCTAGCCGATATTAGCTTGCGCTACGCACTTGAGTGGTTAATAGAACAACCGCTTAATATATCGTTACTCACTAGCCACGATATAGATTACGAAACCCTGCTCCCCGATAGCAACTTAGTAGCACAAGATGACGTAACCGTAACGCCCGATCCACTCGCATTAAGTCATCAACAAAATTACTTTTGGTTTAACCCGTTTTTTAAATTAGTAGATAGGCAGTGCTATGTATTAATTGATGACGAAGCCAGCAACCTTGAGCCCTTAGTACACTACAGCGTAGCCGAACGTATTAATAAGCTAACTAGTTACCGCCCAGAATCGCTTAAAAAACTGCATTACAAAATTAGCTACAACGACAACACCACGCTTAGCTTTATTGGTTTAAGCCAACATATAGAACTGGCTAATCAAAATATGAGTGTGCTGAGCATTAACCAAAGCCAAGATGTAATGGTATTTGCCTCTGAGCAATACAACGCAACAGGCCTCATGCTAGAGCAAGGCGCTACGTACCGCTTTACCCCATACCCAAATCAATACTGGTTTGACGATGGCATAAAGTGCACGCCATTAGGCTGGAACCGCGATAACGTACAACTTGGCGTAAAAGAAATCCCAATGGCTGTGCTTGAACCATTTAGACGATTTCCTCGCGCACAATGGTTTTCACTCATTGGTGCTATTAATAAAAACGACGACCACCTTTTTGAAATAGCCAACGGCGCCGACATTAAAATAGATAAATCAGGCGAGTTTTGCCCATTCGCAAACGACCTAAGCCGCTTTTACGGCGCTAATGCCGGTAAAATAAAAGTGAAAGTAACGCGGCTGGGATAAGAGGTTGCACAGTATTTAAAATTGCAGGCGTGAGTTTATCTCGCGCTTTGGCTTTATAAAAACACCATGCGAGGTATAAAACCTCACCTACAACAATTAAACCACTGCACTCAATAAACCCGTAGGTGTGATTTTACATCGCGCTTTGGCTTTATAAAAACACCCGCGAGGTATAAAACCTCACCTACAAATAATTCAAACACCACACTCAACAACCCCGTAGGTGCGATTTTACATCGCGCTTTCGCTTTATAAAAACATTAAGCGAGGTATAAAGCCTCACCTACAACAATTCAAACACCTATTCGCCTCACATAATGAGGCAAACAATATGTGTAATTGCCTCATTAGGCAATTTTGTAACGTGTACTACGCCCACCTGCGGCGGTTTTTGTTAAAAACCCAAGCGTTTGCAAGTCCGATAAATGGCGTGTTGCGGTTGCACGGCTAACCTTAGCCACCTTTTGATACTGACTCGCACTAATACCCTGTTCAAATTGGCCATCAAGTAACTTATTAAGCACTTTTACTTGCTGCTCACCTAACTTTGTTTGATCTTTACTTGCCCAGTAATTGGTTTTAAAAATTGTTTGCTCAATATTATTAAGCGTATGGTGTATAGCATTATTAAGCGTACGTAAAAACCATTTAACCCATTGGGTAATACAAAGATCTCCACGTTGAGTGGCTTCAAGCACCTCGTAGTAGCTTTTTCTGTCTTCTAAAATAGCCACCGACATAGCGTAAAACCGAATTGACTCAGCATGTTCTTGCGCTAATGCCAGGTCGGTTATAAGCCGTGTAATACGCCCATTACCATCCTCAAGTGGGTGTATTGTTACAAACCATAAATGTGCGATAGCTGCCCGAATAAAAGGGTCTATTTGAGGATCGTTTTGCGTTTTGTTAAACCAGTTAAAAAATAGCGAAAGCTCTTTATTTACTCGCTCTTTAGGAGGCGCCGTAAAATGTAATACCGGTTTATCTAAGCGCCCCGATACCACTTGCATTGGCTCGTCAGCACGCAATTGCCCGCCCTCAATTTTAGTAAATAAGCTTTGCTCACCTGCAAACAATAAGCGATGCCAATTAAGCACTCGCTCTAAATTAAGCGGTGAGTCTGTGTTATTTATTGCATCAAGCATAATCTCTGCAAGATTATCGCTTTGCACTGTTGTTGGGTAAGGTTGCTCATTAATATTGAGCTTTTTAGCAAGAGAAGAGCGAACCGAAAATGCATTAAGCTTTTCGCCCTCAATCGCACTGGAGTGAATAATATTTGCTAGTAAGATATCAAGGGCCTGCTGCTTTTGTTGAGCACTTTGCACGCCCATACGCCCTACTAATAAACCTTGATTATATGAAAGATCCCTTAGTAAAGGAGCAAGCGCTGCAGCATCCCACGTAAAGTTTGGCCAATTTTGCTGTTGCCATATCCACATAGTCTTTAGTCCTAAAGGTAATTAGCTTCAGTCTATGTTATTTATTTGCCTCATGCAATGAGGCGAATAGAAGAGTTAATTGCCTCATTACTTTTAAGCGTTAAACAGAACAATAATTCATTTTTCAATGGTAAAAACAATCCATTTATAAGCGAGGTATAAAACCTCACCTACATCATTGCAAACACCACTCTCAACAAAAGCGTAGGTGCAATTTTATATCGCGCTTTGGCTTTTAAATAAGGCCAAGCTCAACACCTGTAGGCGCGAAGCTTGCTCGCGCGAAAAGCGAAGCTTTTAGATTTTTACCTTATTTAAAATATATGCGCTTTTAAAGGCTTTTTTAACCTCTGGGAATATTCACGATTAAGATTAGGAAGTTGCTTATACATCATCGTTTTTAATTGCTTTTCAGATAGCTTATTACAGAGAAATTCTTGCTCAGCAAGCATTATATTCTTAAGTAACGATCGCCCTGCTTGAGTATCCATTAAAAAGTAAATTGCAGCCCAACTGCTTGCGTACAGCTTACTGGTATCACCTTTTTTCCACGAGTCATCCAAACCCACTAACGAATCAATTAAAAATACACTTTTAGTAATATTGTTATTTTTCGTCCATGAACTATTCGACTCAACAATAGCTGTTTGCATATTACTTTTAGTAAGCTCAAAGTATTCTGCAAATCCCTCATTAAACCATCTCGGGGTGTAGCCTAAGACCGCTTTATTAATGGCGTGCACTGCTTCATGTACCGCAGTTCGCATTGCACTGTGTGCATTATCATAATGAATAAAAGCAGAATTACTCGCGTGAAAATACATACCCGCAGTATTTGTAGGGTCAGCACTGCGTTGCTTTATTGCGGCCTCATAAGCGCGGCGCGTAGGCAATACCGTTAAATTAAGCTTTACCTTTTTAAGTGCATGCACGCCAATAATCTGCCCGTATACTTTAAATACAGTATTGAGTTTTATGCGTAACTCTTGGTTAAATGACGAAGGTAAATTAGGCGTATTTAAAGTGAGATCAAAGTAATCTAACGGTTCAATAAAACCTGTATCGTAAGTTGCTACTGCAAAATCCGGTTTTTTATCACTAAAATGCGGCACACCGTCACTGTCTGTCCACGTAAATATATCGCCATTACGTTTATATTTAACCTTACCCAACGACACATCCACGCAGCGCGTATTGTTAGCTTGCGATAAGTGATTATCGGCAGGTACTGATGCGTTTTGTAAAGTTGTTGTGCTTACATTTTTGAGCTGTTCAGTCGCTAACGGTTCAGTAGCTATCTGCGACGATAAACCATTATAAATTCGTTTAACCTCGCCTATAGGATCATGATAATTAAATACCCGCCCAGTAAAATGATTAGCAATGAGCGCCGATGCAATTAACAGCACAAAAAATACAAACACCACGCGCAATTTTGTTTTAAACATCTTTATGGGCGCCCTTGCCACTGTGCTTCAAACAACTCTTTTTGCTTACCCCGATACTCGCTACACCATACAAAGTCGGCCGACTCCATCCCTTTTTTACGGCAACGTTTAGGCAACTTATAAAATTTTGACCAAGCATCAAGCTTAGCGGCATCTTTATAGCTATCGCTATGCAAAGACATGTTTGATACTTTATGATTGAGTAACCAATTGCTATTAGGCGTACGAGTTGGGGTAGAAGAAGTAGCCTGATAAGCGCTGCCACTCTTTTTAGGCTTACTGCAGTGATTAGCAAGTAAAGTAAATAGCGCTTTATCGCGCGCAGTTAAACGCTCACCTTCTTTATTACTGTAGCCACTTCTAAATTGAGACCGAATAGCTTCGCGCTGCTTTTTAATGCTATCGCATTGGGCTTGTGTGTAAGCCTCACCAGCTTGAGGAAAAGTTGTAAATACGCTAATAAATACCAGTAAAATCCATTTAATCATTATTCATTCCCTGAATTAAAGCTTTAAAATAGTGTACCTATAAATGTGAAAAAACACATCAACATTACTAATCCAAAAAGCAAATATTAAAGCTATGGGTGGGAGTGCACCTTATGTCTTGGTTTTTATAAAGCACCCGCGAGGTATAAAACCTCACCTACAATAATTAAACCACCGCACTCAACAAAAGCGTAGGTGCGATTTTATATCGCGCTCTCTCTTTAGTAACTAGCTCATTATCTCAATCAACACTACAAAGCCCGCCTAAAAATCTGTAGGCGCCTCAACTTGCTCGCGCGAAAAGCGAAGCTTTTAAAATAATTTACTTATATCGCGTTGGCGATGGCAACCAAAGAGAAGTAACCGCCGACTTCTCTTTTGAATCTCTCGGCGCCCCTCAATTTCACTTATCTTTAAACTCTAAATTAATATGAACGTAAACGCGATGAAAGCACATCCATGTGCAAGCATCGCTTTCCTCGAATCCATGCGAGGTAATTACTCATTAATTATGTGTTTGCAGGTGAAGTTGAAGGGGATAATTTCTTAGCATCATCATTTGATTACTCTCTCGGCTAATACTTAACTCACACGTTTGTACTTAATTACTAGTAACTTAGTCGATTAATACTTGTAGCTGTACCGCATTTAAGTAAACTAACCACTCGCAAACAGGGAGTGGTTTTTATGCAGCAAATTGGTATTTACGAGCAGTTAATTACGCAAGTAATTGAGCAAAACTTAAATCGTGATCAATTTTATGTTGGCGAGCGCCAGCTTGAAACGGCCGAAGCCGCAACATGGCTTTCACGCTTTTTAAGTAAACTTGTAACGCATGCAATCGATGCCATTCCCAACTCGAACGAGCGCCTACAAGAACAAATTAGCCTAGCTAATAGCCTTGTACTTTGGCTTAAAGATCATATTCGTGATGACGAGCTAATAAACGAAAACCTTATCGACAGCCAAGGCCGAATACTTACCGCGCTGTTTAATACCCAAAACCCTATTGCGGCCAACCTTAAAGATTATTCAAGCGATATATTTCCACTCACAGGGCTCACACAAAGCGAGTTATTTAGCGGTGCTAATGCAGGTATATCGCTCGAAACCGAGCTAAAGCGCGAGATTAAATCGTCCGACACTATTTACTGGCTTGTCTCATTTATAAAATGGACGGGGCTGCGCATTTTTAAAAATGAGCTTGAAGCGTTTACCAAAAGCGGTAATAAACTCAAAGTTATTACAACTTCGTACATGGGCGCAACGGATGCTAAAGCCGTTGAGTTTTTAGCAAACCTACCAAATACCGAAGTAAAGCTAAGTTATAATAATCAGCAAGAACGCCTACACGCAAAGTCATATTTATTTATGCGCAATACAGGTTTTCATACAGGGTATATTGGCTCGTCTAACTTATCGCATTCGGCGCTTACCAGCGGCCTTGAATGGAACTTAAAAATTACCGCGCAAGAAATCCCGCACATAATAGCTAAAACCAAAAGCACCTTTGAAACCTACTGGGAATCAAAAGACTTCGAGCTATTTACAAGCGCTGTTGAGTGTAAAGAAAAGCTCATTAATTCACTTAACGAGCAACGCGGTGTAGGGCAATCAAGCAGCCAGTTTTATTTTGATATAACACCAAAAACGCATCAGCTCGCTATTTTAGAAAAGCTAAGTGCTGAGCGCAGCGTACATAATCGTTTTAAAAACCTAGTAGTTGCTGCAACCGGCACAGGTAAAACAATAATATCGGCGTTCGACTTTAAAACCGTTTACGATAAAAACCCAAATGCACACTTTTTATTTGTGGCCCACCGTGAAGAAATACTAAAACAAGCGCAAAGCGCTTACCGTGGTGTGCTTAAAAATAACGACTTTGGTGAGCTGTGGGTAGGTAACTACAAACCACAGCGCTACAATCAATTATTTGCGTCAATCCAAACATTAAACAGCCAAATTAAATCGCTCAATTTAACCAGTGATTACTACGACTACATAGTGATAGACGAAGTACATCACGTAAGCGCTGCCAGTTATCGCACTATTTTAAGTTACTTTACGCCCACAATATTACTTGGCTTAACCGCTACACCAGAGCGACAAGATGGCGCAAATATACTCGATGATTTTTGCGGAGTAATAGCCGCTGAAATTCGCTTACCAGAGGCAATAAATCAACGCCATTTATGCCCGTTTCAATACTTTGGATTGGATGACGATACCGACCTAAGCCAAATAACATGGCGAGGCGGCCGTTACGATATAAGCGAGCTAAGTAACCTTTATACAGGGGAGAACAGCCGCGCTAACAAAATTATATCGAGCCTTGCTGATATAGTTACCAATGTTCACGCTATTAAAGCACTCGCGTTTTGCGTAAGCCAAAAACACGCAGAATTTATGGCTAAAAAGTTTAACTTAGCGGGTATAAACGCCGATGTACTCACCAGCAAAAACACTAATGAGCGCGCGACCAAACAGCAAGCACTACGCCAAGGCGAAATACAAATACTTTGCGTGGTTGATATTTTTAACGAAGGTGTCGATATCCCAGAGGTCGATACTCTACTGTTTTTACGCCCAACTGAAAGCCTAACGCTGTTTTTGCAGCAACTAGGCCGTGGTTTGCGCCTGCCCGACAACAGCCAAAAGCAATGCTGTACCGTGCTCGACTTTGTAGGTAATGCCCGCCCAGAGTACGACTTTGCCAGTAAGTTCCGCGCGCTTATTGGTAAAAGTAATCAGCCAATAAAAACCGAGATTGAAAACAACTTCCCGCATTTACCACTAGGTTGCCGTATAGAGCTACAAAAACGCACACAACAAACAATATTAAAAAATATTCAGCAAGCTATAAACTCTAAACGCCGTTTACAGCAGCTTATAAATAGCTATCCACAACATACTAATGACGCGCTTACGCTAAGCAATTTTTTACGTATAAACCCACAAGTCACGCTTGAAGATATATACAAACCAAAAGATAAAAAACTCGGCGGCTGGCACTGGCTTAAAGACGATGAAATACCCGCAGAGCAAGCCGACATTTACGCCGCGTATTACCGCGCAATCAACACCCAATTACTCGGCTGCGACTCAATCAGTTACTTATGCTTTTTACGTGATTTATGTAATAACAACTTTAGCTTTACCCCAACAGCGCAAAACCAACAGTACGCGCTTATGGCGCATTACAACTTTTGGGATAACACAGGCACAAGTTTAGGATATAAATCACTTGAACAAAGCTTACAAGTACTTAAACACAAAGAGCTACAGCACGAACTTGCACAAGTAATTACGCTATTAATAAACCGTATTCACCAGCAAGAAAGCGATTTAGCGTGCCTACCTAATCACGCCATAAAATTACACAGTCGCTACACACGCCAACAAATACTCGCAGCATTTGGGGCGCACTCGTTTGATAAAAAATCGACCGCCCGCGAAGGCGTTCTAGAATTTAAAAACCAAAACCTAGAGCTGTTATTTGTAACGCTCAACAAGTGCGAAAAAACATACTCACCCACCACGCTGTATCACGACTACGCAATCAGCCCTACTTTGTTCCATTGGCAAACGCAAAACAGCGCCCGCCCAGAACACGGCCGTGGCCTTAGTTATATTCAGCACCAAAAAACAGGCAAAACCATCCTGTTATTTGTGCGCGAACAAGGCAAAGATGAAAACGGCAGAACTATGGGATTTGTAAACTACGGCGAGGTTAAATACCAACACCACAACGGTAGCCAGCCAATGAATATAACGTGGGAGTTAACCAACCCCATGCCAAGTGAAATGTGGCATGAGGCTGGGAAGTTAGCGGTTGGATGATAAATAAAGCAGACAAAAAATGACTGCTATATTTTAAGTATAAACATCACTCAATATCGGTTAAAAGTTTTGGGGTACCAAATTGCTTTAGCGAGCCACCTGCCTGCTCAATAACTTTCAACCAAAACAATTTAAGTGAATTAAGGTCTGCTTGAGAAGAATATGCTCGCCCACCGTTTGCGTAGCCGCCACCTATAACAAATACATCTACTTGAGCTAGCGCAGTTGGAGAAACAACTGCTGAATACTTTGCAAATTCATCATCCGCATTAATGGCTCTAATACTGCCTGAAGCATAAAAACTAGAAATATCAGAATTTTCCAACATATCAGATACAAGAATCATTATTCTACGTTGAGTATTATTTTTAATATAAATAGCTGAAGATACATCCAGTATTGATCCCACAAGCTCAGTTTTAGGATAACTTTGATCGCTATCGTGGAATGAAGCTTTCAGTTTTTCATGAACCAGAACAATAGCTTTATTGCTTTGCATCTCCATACATTTATCAAATTTCCCTAATTTTATACGGTTCATTGCATTGCGCTGTTCCTCCTTGAGAGGCTGGTCAAATTCTCCTTCAAATGCAATGTCGGTATAGTGACCTTGTGCATTTGCTGAAAAGGAAACTATTCGAATGCGATCACCAGGACCTAAAAGTTGCTGCACTTGTTTATGGACACTTTTTTTAAGATTTGTATCTAAATTCACTGTCTGATCGACTAAAACAACAACATCTCTAATTGAGGTAGCTGGTTTTAATTCAGTCATATCAGCGTAAGTATAACAAGAAATAATGTCATCTCTATCCGTCTCAGCAAAGGCTAAAGAGCTAGTCATTACTGCTAGCAACATCAATTGCTTAATCATAATTTACCTTCTGCTTTTAATTTTTCAAGAACACGAGCTCTCTGCTCTTCTGGAGTTTCTTGTTTCTTAGCCTGTGCTTCGGCAAGAATCTGCTTTTCTAGTTCTTCATCACTTAACGATTGCTCTTTTGTTTCGGTAAGAATCTGGCTCTCAATCTCTTCATCTGTAGGTTGTTCAATCCGAGAATTAGAGCTCACAGCTTTAAATTCATCCGCCGTAACTTGGCTAGCAGACTTAGAAATAATATCTGAGTGCTCACGCTCTCTCTCAAGCATAGTTTGTGTTTGTCGATTTCGACTTGATAAAGACTGTTCTGACTCTTGCTCTACATACCTAAGGAAAGTTCGGTCAGATGCCTTCTTAAGTAAATCTGATACACTGCTATTCATAGTGCTATCTATAAGCACTTTGGCCATACGAGATTGCAAGTCTCCAAGTGTTTTTTGAGCACGTTGTGATATTCTCTTGCTCTTTGCATCCATTGCAGCTTCATATTGATTTTTTGTGTTGAACTTGTGTGTATTCTTCCAAGCCGACTTTGAATGTTTGCCTACAAAACCAAACTTAAAAGAAACCCAAGTAGCGAATGCTTGTAAAACAATAAATA
The DNA here is from genome assembly GCF_011378705.1 of Pseudoalteromonas sp. SA25. Classification (NCBI taxonomy): domain Bacteria; kingdom Pseudomonadati; phylum Pseudomonadota; class Gammaproteobacteria; order Alteromonadales; family Pseudoalteromonadaceae; genus Pseudoalteromonas; species Pseudoalteromonas sp. SA25. The sequence goes on from NZ_WTKV01000019.1 coordinate 21,372, forward strand.
AAATAGCAAGCATACCAAATGTAGCCCAGCTACCTTCTTTTGTTGCCTGACAGATCTCACTTTCACCTTTTCCTACAGCTTCTGCTGAAACTTTCTGAGACTCAAGCGGAGGTGGTGGTGTTGAACTATATAGGTCATCCAAGCTTGTTAAAGCTGCATTTGATGTTGCTGAACTAGGTTGGCACATTGCATCTTGTGTTTGTGCAACTTCGAGTGTTTTAACTCGAACAAAAGTAATGATGATACCTATAGCAATAATTGCGACTAAAGCACCTATTGTAAATGTATGTTTCTTCCTTGGAGAATTAACATCTAACCGATTAAGCCGTTGCTTATATTTTGGTCCATTTTCATCAGTAAAATTGTCAATTTCGTAGTCAAAATCGATATCATCTAAAGTTCTAGGTCTACTTTCTGTATCATCAACTTGCCAGTTATTACGTATACGACCAAGAATGCCGTTACGATAAAGCTCATGACCCATCATATGAGTCAAAAATGCAAGAATAACTGCAAAAGCAATTGCCACAATCCAAGTCATTGTAACTCGTGTATTTTCAGATGCGCTTAAGTCAATGAAACCAGCCATTGTGTAGCTAAAACCCCAAGCTTCTAAAACGAGAACTGCAAACAAGCCAAGCATCAATAATGTACCTAAGGGCTTCCTCCCTGATTCACCTACAATTGATAAATATTTTTTACTAGATTCGTAATAATCTCCATCTTTATGAATTTGAGAGTACAATTCACCATAGTCTTGACAGACAACTGTTTCTGAATGAAACCAGCGTCCGGCAGTATCTGGGTTTTTAGCCAGTGAACGTAATTTACTAAATAAAAAGTTATGATATTTAAATCCTTTCCACCACAAACTAACAGCATCCCAGTTGGTGTATGCAATGTACGCCAAAATAGAAAGCGTAGCAGCGATAACAATAAGAATATCGCGATAAGTTTGTAATACACTGAATAAGTCCATCGTTTTATCCTTTTACTAAATTCATGTTGAATGCTTTTGCCATTAATTCATTATTTTCTTGATAAATAACAGCACTAGCTTGTGTCTGAGTAGAACCATTGGTACTAAATACCACATCACTACAGCGCATTAGTGCATTATCATCCTGAGCAAACATACGAACTAAAACAGTTCCGTCTCCACGGTATGTTTCTACACTTACAGGGTATTTAAGATCAGCCTTAGTTGCGCTGCCATCATATTGTTTATAGAAACTGAAATATGGTTTATGCGTAGGGTTAAGATTATTCTTTTCTATACCGATAGGACCAAGTGTTATTGCTGTAGAACCAGCCATACCGTACCATGCAGTTCCAAAAAGATTACTAATACTGTCTGCAACTTTAGCTTTCTGAATAGGCCTTCCGTTATATGGTTTAAGTGAAGATTGAACAACTGGTGCCGCATAGGCACAACTTCCCATAAATTCGGAATCGTCAGCATTTGCAGCTGTAAAAAAAGTCATAAACGACTCTTCTTCTCTTTCACCCAAAGCTGTTATCACATAACTCTTATCAAACTCTTCAAGTTTAACTCCCTGTAACCCAAGGCTTGTAGAGTGCTGATTATTACTTACAGACACGGTGGGGGTAGGTAGTGATTTTTTAGTTTTAACTATAACAGGAAGGTCATTTATTACATTTTCAATACGTGTTTTCTTTGCACTTGCAACTTGGATAACCTGCTCATCTGATACAGTATTCGCTTGAGCCGACTCGCCGGTTGTATCCATGAGCACGTCTATTATTTCAAAGCGACGATTTTTGCTTTTTCCTTCATTCGTTAAGTTACTCGCTACAGGTTGTGACTCGCCCACACCTTCAAAAAACAGACGGTTCTCATTTATGCCAGCATTTACAAGTTCATTAGCAATAAATTTTGCGCGCTTTTCTGATAAGCGTTGGTTAAACGCTGCAGACCCTGAACTGTCTGTATGCCCAACAACATATAGTTTTGAAGCTGGATCGAGTGATTTTACATAACCTTTGAGAAATTTTTGTAAGTTTGCAAGTTGTTCAGAATCTGTTATTTGGGCTTTTCCTGAGTCGAACATTGGCTTTTCGGTGGATAATGAAAGCTGAGACGCTATCACGTTTTCAGTGGCGTTTTCTGAAAAGCTAGCCCCATTAGCTTCGTTATTAGAGATACGCTCAAATTCTGGTTTTAATGAGCTTTCCTCTGCAAGTTTGGCTAACTCCTCTTCTCTTTTATCTAAATAGTAGCCTGCGCCACATCCAGCAATAAAACCTACCCCTGCGCCCATGACTGCTTTTTTTGGATCGCCTGTTACCAAAAAAGTACCTAACGCACCAACTACAGCCCCACCAACACACCCTATAGTTGTGTTAGATATATTATTTGTAGCAGCACAACCGCTTAGTACTAACGGAGCTGCAAGCACTAAGGCAGCAGTTCTATGGATTTTTTTACATTTCATTTTTTATTTTCCTTTTTGAAATGATTACTTTTAATTTATACAACGCAAAAATAAACTGCAATTTAAAGCTTTGCCTGGAAGCTGCGCACCTAAAAATGATCAAATTACTCTGGTACTATTTGTTTAAACCGTGCGAACGTTCGCATGTTTTCATCAGCAATCATTACTTCATAATCTGGGTTTTGAGCGATTAGCTCATATTGCCCGTTTGGTAATTTATTAACTTTACGCAGTAAATATTGCCCTTCTCCAGTTATATCATCTCGCTCTATCGCGACAATTTGGCCGCGTAGCGATCCGGCTTTATCAGAGGTTATAAGCTCAAGTAGCAGTAAGTCGCCATCGTAAATTGGGGCTTTACCGCCGTTCATAGAGTTACCCGATGCACGTGCTAAAAAATGTACGTTTGGATCAAGCTTGCCTGCACCAAAAGGTGCGTCCATTAATTCCATATCGCTTTCATCCCCTGTTTTAAAATGCCCGCAGGCAATTTTAATATTAGGGAAGTACGGCAGTTTTAATGCGTTATCTTGCGCGTTTGCTGTATCGGCAAGATCTTTAAACGCTAGCTGGGTTACATTGTCAGCTTTTTGCTCTGTATTTTGTTCCGTGGTTGGCGTTTTTACTTTTAGTCGCTGGCTGTATTTAGCTAAGGTGTATTCAACCAGTTCTAACACGGCGCCGTTTAGTAATTCGCATTTTTCTGCGGGTACGTCAAACGTGGCTTTTACGGTGTTATTTTGTAAGGTAAACCATTGTGTGCCGTCTTTATTTTTATTGGTGTAGGCTTTAATTGGATTTTTACGCCAGTAGCTTTGCCATGTTTGCGAATCTGCAGCTGCTTGCTGTTCTTTAATAGGTAAATCGTGTTGCTTTAAATTTGGATGGCGCGCGAGTACCTTTGCACTCATTACAGCAAGTTCTGCAACTGTTGGGGGGTTAGCAAAGCCATTTAAAGCAACATAAGCCTCAAGCAAAATAGCTTTGAAGCATTTGGTCATACTGGTTGTTTGTATGCCTTTATGTAAAAACTCGTAAAACGGTGCTAATTGCTTGGCACTTTGCTGTGCTTCGTCATCAATATTTTGTGTTTTAGCAATTAGATCAAACCAACTAGTGTAGTTGCTGTTTACCTTTTTTATATCGCCGTAGTGGTAGTAAAACTCACTTAATGTAGGTAAATGCCCTAGTTGCTCGGCAAGTTGTGTTATATCTTCTAACGCTGTGGTGCGCTGTATTTTGGCTAGCTGCTGCCAAAAGTTGGTAACTTTTAAGTCAATATTTATAAAGCAGCCATCAGCAAGGTTTGGTTTTTTAAGCTTTTTAACTACACCAGTTGGCGTGGTTTCATGAAGTAGCGCATAAGGTTTATTTAAAAAGCTGTGGTGGTTACCAATAAAATCGAGCACCACTAAATGTGTTTTACCTTCGAGGGTGCGTAAACCCCGCCCTAATTGCTGTAAAAAGAGTATTTTAGAGTCGCTTGGGCGCAACATTAATATGGTATCAATGCTTGGTAAATCAGTCCCCTCGTTAAACAAATCAACGGTAAATAATACTTCAACTTGACGCTGTTCTAATTGTTTTAGTGCATCATTACGGCGTACTTTTGACTGGTTATGTACAGATAGCGCTTTTACACCCGCGTTATTAAATGCAGCCGCCATATAATCAGCATGTTTAGTAGATATACAAAAACCTAATGTGCGCTGCTGTTTGTATTGCTGCCACTGTAAAAGTGCGTGGTCTGCCCGTTTTTCGGTTGCAAATTTGTTTTCAAGTGCTGTTGGATCAAATCGGCCATTACGCCACGGAATAGCTTGGTAGTTTACGTTTTCATCCCAAATACCGTAGTAATGAAATGGAACTAACGTTTTTTGGTCTATCCCCTGCGTTAAGTTACGCTCAAATACTAGGTTGTTGTCGCATAACCCTAAAATATCAGCTTGGTCGGTACGCTCTGGTGTAGCTGTTAAACCCAGTAAAAACTTGGGTTCAAAGTAGTTTAAAAGCTGGCGATATACGCGCGCACTTGCATGATGAAATTCGTCAACAATAATGTAATCAAATGCTGTTGGTGCAAACTGCTTTAAGTGATTACTTCGGCCAATGGTTTGAATAGAGGCAAATAAACACTCAGCGTTTTTGTCTCGCTGTTTACCGTTATAAAACCCAGTAGATAAAGTAAGTAATTCAGAAAAAGTACGCTGTGCTTGCAAAAGTATTTCTTCGCGATGCGCTACAAATAAAACGCGTTTAGCTTTGAATTGTTTTACATCAAATGCACTTAACCATGTTTTACCCATGCCCGTTGCTAATACCACTAAACCACGTTTAAAACCCTCTGTACGGGTTTGCGCTAGGGCATTAAGCGCTTCAATTTGAGCTGGCCTTGGTGTTTTAGCTTCATTCTTTTCAATAACTTGCTCAGCTGTATCAGCATGGTTTACCGATACAAACTGCTGTGTTTTACGCCTAGTAATGTAGCTATTTATCCATTCATGGCTTAAATGGGTAACAAATTCGTGATTAAAAATATTTTCAAAAGCTGTGCGAATACTTAAAAACTGCTTTGCTGCTTGGCTTGTTTTTGGTTGTGTATAATCGTGTCTAAAATTCCACTCATGACCTTTGGTTAATGCGCTGGCACTAATATTACTTGAGCCAATAAAGGCACAGCCATCAGTAATCTCTTTTTGGTCGTTTGTTTTTATAAAAATATACGACTTCATATGAAAACTTTGATTACTGTGCGTTTGGTAAATACGCACATCGGCTCCACGATCTACTAATGCCATAAGTTCTCTCAACGCATTAGGGTGAGTAATATCAAGGTAGTCTGAGGTAAGTAGTTTGAGCGTTGCGCCGCTTTGTAAAGCTTCGCTTAGGGGGTCGAACAACAGTGCTAAGCCACTTGGCTGAATAAATGAAACTGTAATTTCAATCTCAGTGGCATTGTTTATGGCATGTACAAGGTTGGGTAATAACGGATCATTATCACCCGTAATAAGCTGTCGGTTATTATTCTGCAGGTGTTGATGTTCGCTAAAACTATTCACTTATAATTTCGCTTTGCTATGCGTTAACAAGGCATTTAACCATACTTCGCTTTCGCGCCCTGGGCGCTGATCAACACTTTGCCAGTGCTTCATTATGCTCAATTGCGTGTGCTGATTGATTAAATCACTTAATAATTGCTCGGTTAAATCGGTAAATTCACGACCATTATGCACACGTTCTGTATCGCCATATTTAAACGATATATACAAAACGCCATTCGGTTTAAGCGCATTTTGTAGGTTTAAAAACACCTGCGGTAACTCAGCCTTTGGAACGTGTAATAAACTAGCGCAGCACCAAATACCGTCGTATTGATTTACACAATTTAGCTCTTGGAATGTTTTAACCGCTACAGGTTGTTGTAAGTAACTGCTTGCCAACTCTGCCAGCTCTGGGCTTGCGTCAAACGCACTTACAGTAAAACCCTGCGCTTTAAAAAAAGCGGCATCGCGCGCACTGCCACAACCGGCATCTAAAATACTCCCGTGCTGTGCAACGTGCGGTAAAAACTCAGCATAAAGCGCCGACATATCAACGTTTAGTGTTGAGTCGCTAAAGGCTTTGGCATTTTGGTTGTAATAAGTAAGTGTGGTGTTTGACACGAGACTCACCGCTCCTTGGCTAATCGTTTAACAGCTAAGGCACTGTTAATACTGCATTCATTATTTGTTTAATCTACAGGAACAAGCGCATTAAATATAGGCTTAATAAGTAGAAATTTTTAAATTAATACGCCGTTGTTATTAAGTGCTGATGTTGAGCACTGAGCGCGATATAAAATCGCGCTTAGCATTTTTTGAGTTACGCTTTTAGTTATTACTTTTTTCTTAGCCAAAAAAGACTCGCAGGTACCGAAATCCACGCCTGCTTACCTAACGAATCAAGGTAAACAGCTACTTCTTCTTTACTGCCTGGGCTGAAATATGGCGGCTGTTGTTCTTTTAATTTTTCTTGCCCTGTAAGTATTTTGCTAAAGTGTTTATTTTGCTGCTGGAGCATTTTTTTATATTCGTTAGCTGGTTTTGAATCACCATGTTTTACAAAAGCACTTAGCGCACGGCTAGCTGTTGTGTGTAGTTCTTGAAAATCAAAGTCGGCCAATAGAGCATCCAACTTGTCCCATTGTTTATCAATGATTAGGCAGTTCATTAATAAAAAGCGGTTTGCTTGATTGTCGTTTGGGTTTAGCGTTAATAACTCTTCGAGTTCTGACTGCGCTTTTTGGGTATAACCATGCAGCGCATGTATTTTTGCTCGATGCGCGCGAAGCATCATATAAGGGCGGGTTTCGTGCAAGCCCCAAAAGTGCCCTGTGTTATCTTTAATAAATTGCTTTGTTATGAGCCCACTTTCCATTATGTCTAGCAACATTTGTATTGGCTCAAGTGCTTTTAGCTCGGTGTCGGCAAGTACCAGTTCAAGTAATTCATCAAGCTCATCTAATTCATTTGGTTCTTCGTCTAAAAAGCTGTTGTTAAATTCGGCCTCATCTTCATCACTTAAAGTTAGGTCGTTACTAAATCGAAGTTCAAAAATAGCGTCGGCCATAAAATACACATAATTACGTTTATATTCTTGGGCGTTGTATTGGGCAAATTCACCAAACTCTTTGGCTGCTGCTTTTTCATTAGAAAATGCTTTTAAAACGCTGCTTAAGTTATTAAGAGCCTGTTTTTGCCCTGCATCAAGCATACGTTTATTTATATTTTTAAGCGCCTGTAAAACCCCTTTACAGTAACTTGGTAGGGGCATGTTCGGCTTTAGCGAATCCCGATAGTCTTGCTTAGATAGGCTGCATTTTGTTGGCATTTTTAATTCGTTTTGAATTACTTTATCCATGCTTTGGTTATACAGCGCCATTAAGCTTTCGAGGTATTTTAGCTCGCTCTCTTTTTGAAGGTTAATATCTCCAAATAAATCAGGTTGCCACTCGCTCAGGGGAAGCATTTGGGGTAATACACCTAACCCCATTAAATAACCTTGTATAAAATAGTAGTTTGGTTGTTTAGTGCTTAATTCACTGAGTTTTATAACATTGTTGCGAATTTTAGTTGGCGACATAACGTGCCCTGCTATGTATAAATTTATTATTAGTGTACCCATAGATAAGGTTACCAACAACGCTAGTTTGGTTGTTTTATCCTAAAATGAATATTTAACGAAATATTTACAAATTTAAACAAACCCGCGCCGCTAAAATACAAAAGCTGGTTTATACTGTTGTAATAATGAGCAAAATAATAACTATGAGGCGTAATGAATAAATTAATTACCGTATTTTTATGTTTGCTGTTTACGGCTCCATTTAATGTATTTGCTTGTGAAAGAACCTTTAGCGTGGCATCGCACGATGCTTTTTGGCCGCCTTATGTAATGGGCATTAACGGTAAGCTGCAAGGCTCAGAGGTTGATGCGCTCAACATTATATTTGCTGACTCCCCTTTTTGTTTTGAAGTTAAGTTACTGCCAAATTCTAAGCGGGCTTTTATTGAGCTTAAATACGGCCGTATTGATTTAGGGTGGGCTGCAAGTTATACAGACGAGCGCGCTAAATACGTGCACTTTAGTGATAACTACCGAACTGAAGTTATGCGCTTATACGAAAACAAAAATAATCAGCATAGTGTTAAAAACCTCGAAGACATTTTTAAACAAGGCTTTATTGTTGGCGCTAACTTTGGAAGCTATTACGGCGAGGAGTTTGAGCAATATAAAACTAAATATAAAAAGCAGATTGAATACACCAGTGCAACCAGTAAACGCTTTGAAATGCTTAATAAACAACGTATTGATTTTGCTATTGAAGACGAGTTAGTGGGGGCTTACTTTGGCAAAAAAGGCTCAAATATCAAATTAGTAACCAATATTGAGCATGTAAATAAAGACGATATTTATTTAATGTTTAGCAAACAAACGGTGTCGGTTACTGAGCTTGCAGTAATTAATGATCATATAAACAAAAACAAAACAGCACTTAATGCGCTGTTTAAATACTAGGAGTGTAATGAAAACTTTATTTTTAACATTTACTACACTGCTATTTACTCACTTTAATGCCCTTGCGTGTTCAAAAACATTGGTAATGGGCACTAACGAAACTAATTGGCCGCCTTACCTTGTTAAGCAAGGTGATACATTTTTAGGCACAGAAGTGGATGCTGTAAACGCTATTTTTAAAGATTCAAAATTTTGTATTAAATGGACTTATTTCCCGAGTTTTTCGCGTGTTCAAGCTGAGCTTAAAAATGGCCGAGTAGATATGACCTACGCGGCAAGTTACACAAAAAAACGCGCTCAATATGCGCACTTTAGTTTGCCCTACCGCGAAGAAGTTATGCATCTTTATAAACATAAAGACTCGCCTGATGTGACAAGCTTACCTGAGCTTTTTAGTAAGGAGTTTACAGCTGGTATTAACCGAGGAAGCTTTTTTGGTAACGAGCTTGAACAACTAAAAACTAAGTATTCAACACAGGTAGTGCTTACTGCTCAAGCAAATAATCGATTTAGCATGTTAGATAAAAAACGAATCGACTATGTTATTGAAGACTCAGTGGTTGCGCAGTACTTTGTAAAAAAACACCCCTCAATTACGCAGGTAAAGTCTATTACACCGATTAACGTTAACAATGTGCATTTTATGCTAAGCAAGGAGTCGCTAACACTTGATGACGTGGCGACCATTAATCAATTAATTACTAAAAATGCGGCTGCTATAAAGTTAATTTATCAACCTGTGCATTAAAGCATGGGCAATAACTTAGCTCTTTAGCTGCAACACTTCTTTAATATTGCCTGGCGTTAGTAATTATTTACATTGTGGCTGTAAGCACATTCAACACTACATACGCTAAAAATAGTGGCTTAAAATTGAGAATTGCCGTTATTTTCGCTTGGTTATAAATTAGCTGCCTTTTATCTTTCATTCGTTGTGGCTGATCTGTATAATTCGCCAGCTAATTTACCCTATTGTCTGGTTCTTGTTTGTGGCGTGTTGCTGCAGCGTACTCCTGTCAGTACTAATCTAGGATTACCCTTTTTGATCTCCACCGCAAATATTACGATGCAGTTTGGCGCAGAGCCGTTGTTTGAAAACATTTCAGCTAAATTTGGTAACGGTAACCGTTACGGTTTAATTGGCGCTAACGGCTGCGGCAAGTCGACTTTCATGAAAATTTTAAGCGGTGCGCTTGTTCCAAGTGCGGGTAATGTATCTATTACTCCAGGGTTGAAATTAGGTAACCTAAGCCAAGACCAGTTTGCTTTTGAGCAATACAGCGTTGTAGACGCGGTAATTATGGGCGACGTGGAGCTTTGGAAAGTAAAGCAAGAGCGCGAACGTATTTACTCGTTACCAGAAATGAGCGAAGACGACGGCATGAAAGTAGCCGATCTTGAAAGCGTATTTGCTGAAATGGACGGTTACACGGCAGAAAGCCGCGCTGAAGAAATTTTGCTTGAAGCGGGTATCGATAAAGAATTTCATTACGGGTTAATGGCAAACGTTGCTCCAGGTTGGAAACTACGTGTGCTTTTAGCACAAGCGTTATTTGCAAATCCTGACATTTTGCTACTGGATGAGCCTACCAATAACTTGGATATTCATACAATTACGTGGCTTGCTAACGAGCTTAACAAACGTAAATGTACGATGATTATTATTTCGCATGACCGTCACTTTTTAAACTCGGTATGTACACACATGGCCGACATTGATTACGGCGAGCTGCGTATTTACCCTGGTAACTACGAGAAGTTTTTAGATGCTGCGGGCCTACAACGCGAGCAACTTTTAGCTGAAAACGCTAAAAAGAGCGCTGAGATTGACGAACTACAAGACTTTGTTAACCGTTTTGGTGCTAACGCTTCAAAAGCTAAACAAGCGAGTTCGCGCGCTAAAAAAATGGATAAAATTAAGCTTGATGAAGTTAAATCTTCAAGCCGTATGAGCCCATCACTTTCGTTTGACGAAGGTAAAAAAATGTATCGTCAAGCGCTTGAAGTTAATAAGCTTGGCCATGGTTTTGATGGCGAAACGTTATTTACTGGTGGCGACTTACTACTAGAAGCTGGCGCTAAGCTTGCTGTAATTGGCGAAAATGGTGTGGGTAAAACTACATTTTTACGCTGTTTAGTAGACGAGCTTAAAAGTAATGAAGGCGAAATTAAATGGTCTGAAAATGCGACCTTTGGTTATTGCCCGCAAGACAGCACTAAAGATTTTGAAAACGATTTAACGTTGTTTGATTGGATGTCGCAATGGCGTACAGCTAAGCACAACGATTTAATGGTTCGTGGCATGTTAGGCCGTTTGTTGTTTACAGCAGACGATTCAAACAAAAAAGCGCGTAACTGTTCTGGTGGTGAAAAAAACCGCCTGTTATTTGGTAAGTTAATGATGCAAGACGTTAATGTGCTTGTTATGGACGAACCAACTAACCACATGGATATGGAAGCCATTGAAGCGCTTAACAATGCATTAAAAGACTTTGAAGGTACGCTTATTTTTGTAAGCCATGACCGTGAGTTTGTATCGTCATTAGCTACGCGCATCATTGATATTAAAGATAAAAAAGTAATCGACTTCCAAGGTACGTTTGACGAATACCTAGCAAGTTGTGAAGAGAAAAAAGCGTAAACTTTTTCTAATTGCTTATAAAAACGGTGCTAAATTTAGCACCGTTTTTTATGTGTGGAATTTGAGTTTAACTATAAAATTAATTAATAAAGGCTTAAATAAATAATTCACTAAGAGGTTAAGAGACGCTACGCTTTTAGAGTCAGTGATAAAATACTCGTTTCTGGCTTGGTTCTTCTCATTTACTCCTCTTTGGCTTCTCCTAGCGCAATAGTTTTTCAAGTAAATAATTCACTAATGGTGATATAAGACGCAGCGCTTTTAAAGTGAGTGATAAAATAAAAAAGTACTGTTTTTTTGACTTTATTTTTCTTAGTTACTACTGCTTCGCTTTTCCTTATGCAATTAATGGCTCTTATCGCAGAGCTAATTATTCACATTATTTTATTGGTAAATACTGCATACATCACTGCTTTAAATCTAGTCATATTCTCCTGTAAGTCTTTGTCACTTAATGCTAATGTTTATGGAGTGAGTTATTTAAAACTTTAATGGCTAAACCAAGAGGTAACTATGTCTAATTGGGTTGAAGCAACAGTAAAAAGCGTAACATGGTGGAGCGAAACGCTCTTTAGCTTAACCGTTAATGCTAATGTAGAGCCGTTTAAAGCAGGGCAATTTACAAAGCTTTCTATAATGGATGGCGACAAGCGTATTGCTCGGGCTTATTCATATGTGAACGCTCCTGAAAACCCCGATCTTGAGTTTTACCTTATTAACGTTATTGACGGTTTGCTTTCTCCTCGTTTAGCTACATTACAACCTGGCGAAACCGTATTAATAGAACAACACGCAACCGGCTTTTTTACTCTTGATGAAATACCACAAAGCGATCAGCTTTGGATGTTAGGTACTGGCACTGCCATAGGACCTTTTTTATCAATATTGCAACAGCCCGATGTGTGGAAAAAATACAAAAGCATAAACTTAGTGCATGGTGTACGTTTTAATAACGATTTAAGCTATCAGGCACTTATTAACGAGTTATTAAGAGTGTACCCAGAACAACTCAACTATATTCCTGTTGTAAGTAGAGAAGAGCCATTACAAGGCTTAAGTGGCCGGATTACTAACGCTATTGAGAGCAACGGCTTGTTTGAACATGTAAAATTAAACCCTGAGCCTAGTAACGCGCAATTTATGATTTGCGGAAACCCACAAATGGTAAAAGACACAACCGCGCTACTTCTCGATAAAAACTTTACGCGTAACCGCCGCAAAGCACCCGGTAACATTACTGTAGAGCAGTACTGGTAGGCTACAGTGGTGGTATTAACTACCCGATAACGTTAAAATTTGCTATGTTGCATCCTTATACCAATATTATCAAAAATATGATCATTCTATCGCATTAAATAACTCACTAACTGCGTTAAATATTATTCATATAGAACAACTATATGTCACAATTTTCGCCTTGTTATTGTGCTATTTTCTTGACGCTATAATAGATCACTTATTTAATGTAATTGGTATTACACGTGTTTAGTGTTCATTTTAGGAAAGTTATGAAACCGTTATCTATTATTTTTGCCTCGTTAATTACCACCGTTGCGCTTATTACTTACGCCGCAGAACAAAGCGAGCCTGAGCAAAAAGAGCAGCAAGTTGAAGCTCAAGCAAGCGCTGAAAAACCAAAAGTTGAAGATGAGCAATCAGTAACTCAAGTCAAAGCTGACGACAAAGTAAATACGCTTGAATACAAAGCACCTGAGCTTAAAAAGCCAACAATTGATGCGACTAAACCAGACGATTCAAAGGTATTGGGTAACGAGCAGATTAAACCTACTGAAAAGCCTAAAAATAAAATAGAAAAAGCAGTGGCTGTAGCCGAAGCTGAAAAAGCAGTTACGCAAGCAAAAGAAGCGCTGACAGTTAAGCAACAAACTAAAGCTAAGCAATCGCGCGAATCACTTGCGGTAGTAGAGCAGTTAGTTAAAGCGTATAACGCGCGTAACATTGAAGAGTTTCTTCGTGTGTATGCCGAAGATGTTGAGTTTTATATTTTCCCTAATGAGCTATTATTTAAAGGTAAAGAAAAACTAATAGAACGTTATGGGCTAATGTTTAAAAAGTTAAAGTGTATTCACTCATCACCAATTAAGCGCATAGTGCACGGTGATATAGTGATTGATCACGAACTATCAGAAACCTGCTCAACTGACGAAAAGGTAGTTGATAAACGTTCAGAACTTATTTCGAGTTACCAAATTAAAGATGGAAAAATAGTACGCGTACTGTTTTTTAGATAAAGGCTTTATATGCAAATAAATGACGACAAAAAAATTCGCTTAATGTATCGCATTGAGCCCGGTTGCCTTGGCCCTAAGGGTGCTGAGCATGTTGAAGATTTTTGTCGTTTTGCAAATAAACATATTAAGTCACCATTTTATGGCCAATTTGTATTTTTACCTCGTTACGATAAAGCCATAGACGAGCGACAATATAGCGTTAACAGCCGTAATTTATCTCTTGTGCAGGCTCGAGCTTACTTAAAGCACTTTGATATTAATATTGAAGAATTTGAAGAACAACTCGACGAGCTCCTCACCAAAGCGATTGATTTATATTTTAAGCGATAGCGTTTAATTGCTGTTGCTTAGGTATTCTCCCCCTCCACAATGCGTTTTTATTTATTTTAATTATTATTAAAAGTATAAGTAATTTCTTCCACAAAGATAAGGTAATCAGTAATAACTGAGAAAAACCAGATCGGCCAATATGTATCACTTACTTTAAAAGCGCAGCGTCTCTTAAGCTCTTTGGGAATTAATTAACTAAATATTTTAAAAGCCCTAAAAACAAAAAAAGCGGTGTTAATTTTAACACCGCTTAATGCGAAATATATTTAGGTATGTGCTTTAGTAAGCCTGGGTTACAACATAGGTTTTATAACATCAAACACAGCTTCTATATGGTCGTCTCTGTCGTTTAATGCCGCTATGTAACGGTATTTTTTGCCACCTGCGTTTTCGAATATTTCACGATTTTCGCCTTCTAGCTCTTCAAGTGTTTCTAGGCAGTCGGCGCTAAAAGCAGGGCTGATAATAGCTACATCGGTAATACCCTCATCAGGCAGGGCTTCAAGCGTTGCATCGGTATATGGCTTTAACCACTCGGCTTTACCAAATCGACTTTGAAAAGTACTAATTACTTTGTCTTTATCAAGGCCCAGTTTTTCGACCACTAAACGCGTGGTTTGTAAACATAGGCAATGGTACGGATCGCCTCGCTCTAAAAATAGTTTAGGCATACCGTGATACGAAAAAACAATTTTTTGTGGCATACCATTCGCTTCTAAATCCTCACTAATACTATTAGCAAGTGACTCAATATAACGGCTGTTTTTATGATAGCCATTAATAAAGTGCAGCTCTGGCACCCAGCGCCATTTACGCAGTACGCTCGATACAGCATCAAAGGTTGAACCCGTGGTTGGGCTAGAATATTGCGGATACATTGGCAATATAATAATACGCGTTAAGCCTTTATCACGAAGCTCCTCAAGGCCAGCCTCTATTGAGGGATTGCCATAGCGCATAGCCATTACTACTTCGGTATTGGTATAACCTTGCTCTTTCAATAAGGTATTTAGCTTTACGCTTTGTTGACGAGTGATGTGAGTAAGCGGCGAGCCATTTTCGGTCCATATACTTTCGTATAATTTAGCCGAACGCTTAGGGCGCACACGCAAAATAATGCCATGTAAAATTATCATCCATACTAGGCGTGGTATTTCTACAATGCGTGGATCTGATAAAAACTCACGTAAGTATATACGAAGCGCAGCAGCTGTTGGTGCATCAGGGCTACCTAGGTTAGTAAGCAGTATTCCCGTTTTTTGGTTAAAACGCCCATCATGGGGATTGTCAGTAACCGCAGAAAATCGCGACACAGAGTGCTCCTTCAAGCAAATTCAATAATGTATTTTATGCACATTGTAACGAAAAAAACTGCCGTTTAGATCAATCATTTAGCAGTTTTAACCATAATTCTAAATGGGGCTGGTTTTTTAGATTCTAGTTGCTGCAGTTTTTCTATTGATGTGCGGCTAAATACATGACCTTTAGGCAACAACATTATACCCGAATGGCTGTGCAGAGCATGCCCGAGTATCATTTGATCTTTGAGTTCATGAGCATTACAAATTAGTACTGATCCTGCTGAACTTTTTTGTTCGTGTAGTTTTGCATGGCTTGCTTCAAGCGCACGAACTATTTTAGGGTGGTAAAACGAACCACTATAAAGTTTTACACTTTCGAGTGCATCCTCATGGCGCTGCTTTTCATCGCTTGCATTGCTCTGCTCAAACGCATCCCAATAGTCGCGAGCTAATCCTAATACCATAGCGCCTATTGGTATGTCGTTTCCAGCAAGGCCTTTGGGCATTCCATTTCCGTTAAAACGTTCAAACTGATAATAAATAGCATCCGACAAATCGTGTAAATGTATTGCTGGCATTAGCATTAATTGTGCAGTACTTGGGTGAGTATAAAAGGCCTTACGCTGTTGCTCATTTAACCGATTTAGCGGTTTTTTATAAAGTTCAGGGTCCATAGCAAGCAAACCTATTTGTGCTAAATAACCAGCCATTGGGGCAAGATCAATGCTTTTTTGCGACAGGTTTAAGTAAAGCGCTATTTGTGTACAGGTATTTGCAATATTTTGTGCTTTATTGCCATCAAGATAAGGGTTTGCGTTAACAAAATTATATAGCAGCTCAACGGTTGATTTGTGCTCTTGTTTTTCGCGCTCGTTGGCATCTTCAAGCTTTTTTAAAACTTGTTTAATTTGTAAGGTGCGTTTTTCTACTCGTTGCTCTAACGTGTTGTTTAGCTCAAGTAGTTCTTGGTTTTGTGCCTTAACTTGTGTTTCTAATTTTTTGTTTTGCTTTTTTAGCGCAAATTTTTCTAGGCTATCTTTAATGCTTCGAAGTAATAAGTCGTTTTGCCATGGTTTTTGAATATAACCATTTATTTGCCCTTGGTTAACAGCCGCTAGGGTTGTTTGTATATCGGCGTAACCGGTTAATAGAATGCGTTGAGTGTCGGGTGCCAGCGCACGCGCTTTTTCTAAAAACTCGGCACCGTTCATTACTGGCATCCGCATGTCGCTAATAATTAAACCAAATTCATGATTTTTAAAAAGTGTTAATGCGTTTTGCGGATTATCGCAAACAATAACCGTTAAGCCATTTACTTCAAGTAGTCGTGTTAACGTGCGTAGTACTATTTCGTCATCATCAATACAAAGTACATCAACCTGATTCATTAGTGTGTTTGGTGTTGCTTGAGTCATTGCGCCGCCTTTAAATTACTTCTGGCTAAATAATAGCTTAAAAAAACATCCGTGACCTGTTTATGCTTACCTTTTATATAGAGTAGGAGTCACCTAATGTGGTTATTATCTATAAGTAGATAAATGCTCACACTAAAGTTGCAAATTTGCATGTAGACGACTAAACGTTAAGTATAAAGTTATCTATATGGATGAAAGGAATGAATGGATCAGATGGTAATTTTGAACGTGCTTTTTTAAACGAACAAAAGCTGCGCTTGGCCGCAGAACAATTACTCAAAGATAAAAGCACCGTTTTAGTTGCCATAAATAATGAATTACAAAAAAAAGTAGCCGATTTAGAACACCAGCAAATGCTGTTTGTGCAAACCGAAAAAATGGCAACCTTAGGAACGCTTTGTGCAGGCGTAGCCCACGAAATAAATACCCCGCTTGCCTATGCAATGAGTAATATAGAAAGCTTACAAAATTCTACTCCTTTGCTTATCACGTTGCTAAAGCTTAACGAGCAATACTTAAACAATGAAATTAAAGAAAGCCGTTTTAAACACGAAATAGACATACTCAATTTACAGTATCCGTATGCGTGGCTTTATAACAATTTGCAGGGACAAGTTAACGACAGCGTTGAAGGACTCAAACGAATAAAACAAATTGTGCATGACTTATTAAACTTTGCCCACCCCTCCTCCTCGCAAGATAAACAACTAACCGATGTAACAACGGGTGCTAATAATGCTTTAAGATTATTAAGTAACAAACTCAAACTATGCGAGATAAAAACGCGGTTTGAACCACTACCACTTATTTGGTGCAATTTATCGTCAATTAATCAAATTTTTGTAAATCTATTAATGAATGCTTGGCAAGCATGCGAGCTTGATTTAGAAAAAGGCTGCATTATTGAGGTCAATATTTTTGAACTAAACACAAATATCTGTATTGAGGTAAAAGATAATGGCTGTGGAATGAGTGAAGACACAATAGCGCATATGTTTGACCCTTTTTATACAACAAAAGAAGTTGGTGAAGGTACCGGTATGGGTATGACACTTGTATACGCTATGGTGAGCGATCATGGCGGAAAAATAGAAGTTAACAGCACATTAGGGACAGGTACGACCATCCGCTGCCTATTACCTTTAAAAGCGTAAACTAACGAACAAAACCACAATGTAAATAAAAAGTTAATAGATCTTTTTTTGAAGTTTAATGCCCTTGCAGCATGTATTTTAATCGATTAAAGGTGGTTTTTTCTTATCTTGAAATTTATTTGCATACTTAGACCAAATATTTAGTTTTTTTCATTTCTTTTTGTTTGCATATGTTGCTAGGATGTTTGCAACAGGTTATGAGCACCATAACCACACACATATTATAAGAACACAAAAAAACAGGGTCGTCACTATGCCAATATACCGTTTAAACACACTTGCTGTAGCCGTTGCTTTCGCGTTTAGCGCACCAAGCATTGTTAACGCAGAAGAAGCACCAGTGCAAGCTGCTAAAAACATTGAGCAAATATCTGTATTAGGATCGCGTGTATCTAACCGTACTTCTACTGAGTCTTCTTCTCCTATTGATTTAATTGACGCAGATGATTTAACCAAAGGTGGCTTTACCGAGCTTGGCCAAAGCCTGCAAGCGACAGCGCCTTCATTTAACTTTTCGCGTACACAAGTATCTGACGGTTCTGATTTATTTAGACCCGCCACACTTCGTGGCTTACAGCCAGATCAAACTCTTGTATTAGTAAATGGTAAACGTCGTCATAACCAATCAATTTTTGGCCTTAACGGTACAGTAGGCGCAGGCGCTGCGGGTACCGATATGAATGCCATTCCGCTAACGGCCCTTAAAGGCGTTGAAGTATTACGCGATGGCGCAGCGGCGCAATATGGCTCTGATGCTATTGCAGGCGTAATTAACTTATCTCTTAATAACTCAACCGGTATTACAACGGGTTTTGTACAATACGGCGGCACAAGTGAAGGTGACGGCGACACTATTTCAGCAGGTTTAAACCGTGGTTTTGAATTAGGTAACGAAGGCGGCTTTATTAACCTATCGCTTGAGTACCGTGATGCCGATGGCACTAACCGCGCCGAGCGTGATACGGGTGGTTCGCTTAATGTTGAACCAGGTACGTTAAGTGAAGACGTACGCTGGGGCCAAGGTAACTCAGAAAGTGAATTTACGTCGTTATTTTACAACATGGCATTACCAATGGGCGACGGCGAGCTTTACTCGTTTGGTGGCTACTCAGAGCGCACGGCGCTGGGTAATGGTTTTTACCGTAACTTTAACGAAGCCTCTAAAAACGTAACACAAGTATACAGCGATGGTTTTTTACCGCGCATATATAACGAAGCACAAGATATTTCAGTCGCGCTTGGTTTTAAAGGCGATATAAACACAGATTGGAATTACGATGTATCGGCTGTTTATGGTGAAAATCAATACGACTTTACATCACGCAATACATTAAACGCTTCTTACGCGGCTGAGTATTTATTTAACAACCCAAGTGCAAGCGATGCCGATATTGCAGCAAATTCAGGCCCTAGTGGCGGTTACTCAGGTGGTTTTAGATTTGATCAAACAACGGTTAACCTTGATGTAAATGGTATTGTAGATATTGGCCGTGGTGAACCTTTATATGTAACAGTAGGCGCTGAATACCGTAAAGAAAACTACGAAATAGTACCTGGCGATGAAGCATCATACGCCTGTGGACTAGCAAATATGGATACCTCGTACCCATCAGTAAACGATCCGGACCAATTTGCACAGTGTGGTTTTCAGGCTTATAACGGCCTACGCCCTGAAGCGGCTAACGACAGCGACCGTAACAGCTACGCAGTTTATGTAGACGTAGAAACAATGATCACCGACGCATGGAACGTCAGTGGTGCGCTACGTTATGAAGATTTCTCAGATGCTGGGGATGATTTAATTGGTAAATTAGCAACACGTTATGAATTTTCAGATGATTTTGCTGTACGTGGTGCGGTATCTACCGGCTTTAGAGCACCATCGCTTCAACAAAGTGGTTATACAGCCTTTACAACTAACTTAGGCTCAGACGGCACATTAACGCAGTCCTTCACTGCAAACACCGGTACAGCCTTCCCAAGTGCGTTAGGCGTAGATAGCTTAGAGCTTGAAACTTCAACAAACTACAGTGCTGGTTTTGTTTACGATGTAACAAGCGAGCTTTCGTTAACGGTTGATTTTTACCGTGTAGAAATTGAAGACCGTATAACGCTTGGCAGCTTACTTACGGCTGACGACGTATCGTTTAGCTCAGAAGCGGTTGCAGCGCTACAAGCAACAGGCGCAGTGCAAGCTAACTACTTCTCAAACTCGGTTGATTCTACTACGCAAGGTGTTGATATTATTGCATCGTACCGCACTGAAGTTGAAGGCGGCAATTTAGGAATAACCTTTGCGGGTAACCTAAACGATACTAAAATTGACGGCGTAAATGCTGAAGACGGTATTCCTGAAGCGGTTGCTTTTGACGACCTACAACGTAGCTTTTTTACCGACGGACAACCTAGTGAACGTGCAACGCTTACGTTTGACTACGAGCGCGATGCCTACACATCAACCATTCGCTTTAACTACTTTGGCGAAACAGACGTAAAATACTTTGGTAACGACCATATTTCATTACCAGGTGAGCTTTCGCCTACCGGTTCATTTAAACCAACAAGTACGGTTGAATCTGCTGTGTTAGTTGATTTAAATGTTAGCTACCAAATTAACGACATGTTTGCGCTTTCGGTGGGTGCCGATAACGTATTTGACGAAACGCCAGACGAGCTAGGCGACGACGAAGTACTTAACTTTATCACCAACGGTGCATTTAAATATCCAGTACGTGCATTACCATACGGCTTTGACGGCAGAACGTACTATGCAAAAGTAAGCTTTAGTTTTTAATTTATAAAGCAAACTAAAGTAATATTAAGCGCAGTTATTAACTGCGCTTTTTTTATACTTTTTTATTATTAAAAAAGTACCTGTTGGGCATTAAAAATACTTGCGCGGTTGAAAATTAAGCCTACAATCGCCATCTCTTAAATAGGCTAATATAAAAGCCTCTTTATTATTTAACTTAAAATAACCATTAGTTGATAGGAAATATATGACTAAAAAATCTAAAGCAAAAACCGCAAACATCAGCGCGGTAGATACAGGGCGAGGCGTTATAAACCACAATGCACTAGCGGCGATGGTCACCTCTAAATTATTTAAACCACAAGTGGTTAAAGCTAAAAAAGGCAAAGGTTCGTTTAAACGTAGCAACAAGCATTCAGGACAAGAGTCCTATTTAATCGCGGCTTAAATAGCACCGATCAAATAGGGCTTTTGAATATAGTAAGCGAGGTTTTATACCTCGCTTTTACTTTTAAAGCATACAAGCCACGTTACATAAGCGCGAAATAAATTCGCACCTACGGGTTTGGTATTTGCACGATGTAGGTGAGGTTTTATACCTCGCTTTTACTTTTAGAGCATTAAAGCCATGTTACATGAGCGCGAAATAAATTCGCACCTACGGGTTTGGTGTTTGCACGATGTAGGTGAGGTTTTATACCTCGCGTTCACTTTTAGAGCATTAAAGCCATGTTACATGAGCGCGAAATAAATTCGCACCTACGGGTTTGTAGAGCACGGTGGTTTAAACTGCTGTGCTGAATTTTTAACTGTTTGTGATGGGTTTTCACCAAATAGTTGCGTGTAATCTTTAGCAAATTGTCCCGCATGCCAAAATCCCCAATTGGCTGCTATTACTGAAATTGGCTTATCTTGGTTTGATTTTTTTAGTTCCCGCCTTACATTATTTAAGCGTGTTAAACGTAAAAACCGCAAAGGGTTAATTCCTAAAATACTCTCAAAACTATACTGAAGTGTGCGCCTACTTACAAAGGCAAGCTCGCACAGCTCGGTTATGGTTATTGGATTTTGTGGATTTGTGGCCACGTAATCTTTTACTTTATCTACTACGGCTTTTCGATGTTTATAACTTGGCGCAATATTTTGTTGTGGATTATCTGCTTGTAATAAGTGTAGTGCCAACATGTTTAGCATATCTTGTTGCGATTCGGTTTTAAGTCCAAAGCCCTTGCCTACAACCATGCTATTAATTATTTGCCTTGCCGTTTGTAATGATGAGTTGCTTACCGATAAGCGAGCTGATTGTGCAGATGACAGGTTTTTCAATGTTACGCCTTGTAGCTGCGCCATATATTCAATTGAATTCCAATCGATTACCAAACCATAAATATTAAATTGCTCAGGGGTTATCAGCTCAAAGTCATTATCACTTGTACGGCACATAAATTGATTACTTGCCACACTTAGACCATTAATCTTACTTTGCTGCGACTGACAAGGAATGCCAAGCCAAACAGAATTGGGGGCGATGTTACATTGCTGACGAAGCGCTCGCTCGGTGTATTCTTTAAACACATGAATATTGGCGTAATCTGTTTCTTCAATAAAACCATAAAAGCTGCCGTCGCTCATTTGATCGTACTTTTGTTGCCATTGAGTAAGGCTATGCGCTTGCTCGTCTATATCGTGTGTTTGCACCTTGCTCTTTAGTGGTGCGTTGTAGCTACTTTGCTGCGCCATATAGGGGATGCTCTTTTTCGTTACACTTTTATTATGGTTAAGTTAACACCGCTTTGCGTATGTAACCAATTGAATTGGATTAATAAATAATCTTTTGCCGAAATTCGATAGTTACTTGGTACAAAATAAGCTGTCTTGTAACTATTGAAAATTGATTTATAGCTAAAGATGCAGCAAAACCTATACCAAGGTTTATCATATTAGTTATGTGGAGTAAATCATGGGGCAAGCGTACAGTTACACTTTAGGTACACACACTTATAAATTCAAGAACTTAGCCCAGTTAATGGCTAAAGCAACGCCGCAACGTTCGGGTGATCGCTTAGCGGGCGTCATTGCACAATCAGCACAAGAACGTGCTGTGGCACAAATGACATTGGCCGATGTACCTCTTAAAACATTTTTAAATGAGGTACTTATTCCCTACGAAGATGACGAAATTACACGCTTAATTATTGACGAGCACGATGCCAATGCCTTTATGGCTATTGCACATTTAACTGTAGGCGATTTTCGTAATTGGCTTTTAAGCGACTTTGCAACACCCGCTGTACTTGCAAGTATAAGGCAAGGTATTACGCCCGAAATGGCTGCTGCTGTTAGCAAAATAATGCGCAATCAAGATCTCATATTAATTGCTAAAAAGTGCCATGTTACAAGTGCTTTTAGAAACACTATTGGCCTTCCTGGGCATTTATCTACACGTTTACAACCAAATCATCCAACTGACGATATTAACGGTATTGCTGCATGCATGCTTGATGGGCTGCTATACGGTAATGGCGATGCCGTAATAGGTATAAACCCAGCAACCGACAACGTTGCCCAAGCCATTAAATTAATGACATTAATGGATGATGTTATTCAAAAATACGCCATACCGACGCAAAGCTGTGTGCTTACACATGTTACTAACACTATTGAATGTATAGAAGCTGGCGCACCGGTTGATTTGGTATTTCAGTCGATTGGCGGCACGGAGGCTACTAACTCAAGTTTTGGTTTTAATTTAAATACCTTAGCTGAAGCGCAAGATGCCGCTTTGAGTTTAAAGCGCGGCTCTGTTGGCAATAATGTGATGTATTTTGAAACTGGGCAAGGCAGTTCGCTTTCAGCAAATGCGCATCATGGGCTTGATCAGCAAACGTGTGAAGCTCGCGCTTATGCAGTTGCTCGTAAGTTTAACCCGTTACTGGTAAATACCGTGGTGGGGTTTATTGGCCCTGAATATTTGTTTGATGGTAAAGAAATTACCCGAGCAGGACTTGAGGATCACTTTTGCGCTAAGTTACTAGGCATACCGATGGGGTGCGACGTGTGTTACACCAATCATGCAGAGGCCGATCAAAACGATATGGATAATTTGCTAACGCTATTAGGTGTTGCAGGTTGCTCGTTTGTAATGGGAATACCTGGCTCTGACGATATTATGCTTAACTACCAAACTACGTCGTTTCATGATGCATTATATGTGCGTCGAGTTCTTGGCTCTAGACCCGCCCCTGAGTTTGAAGCATGGCTAAGCAAAATGAAAATTATGCAAAGCACTACCGACATCACACTTTCAGATACCTTGCCTCCCGCTTTTGCTAAACCTCTGGGTGCAATTGCTGGAGGTGGCTCATGAAATCAAGTTCAAAACCGACCACTCCATTAGATAACTCAGTAAATGAGCATAAAAATAACGGTAATGTAGTGCACAACCCTTGGAGTGATTTACGGCGTTTTACCGACGCCCGTATTGGGCTTGGTCGCGCTGGTATAAGTTTGCCAACCTCTGAAATGCTGGCTTTTCAGCTATCTCATGCACAAGCGCGCGATGCGGTGAGTTTTCCGCTTGATATTAACGAAATGACTGAGCAACTAGGCAGTATTAGCGTATTAAAAGAGGTTGCCCTTCCCCTGCATTTACACAGCCAAGCCGTTGACAGAGTTACTTACCTTCAGCGACCCGATTTAGGCCGCAAACTTGATGAAAATGGTAGGCAAATACTTCTCAGCTATATGAATAAACAAAAGCACACTACGCAGGCTAAATACGATTTAGCGATTGTAGTGGTTGATGGACTTTCGTCGTTGGCGGTACAAAAAAATGCATACCCATTTATAACAGAGCTATTAACGCACCTTACAACAGACAAGCAATTTAAAATTGCTCCCATTACTTTGGTTGAGCAAGGGCGAGTAGCGATTGGAGATGATATAGGTGAGTTGCTAAATGCGCAGGTGGTTATGGTGTTAATAGGAGAGCGCCCAGGACTTAGTTCGCCAGATAGCCTTGGCTTGTATTTAACATGGGAGCCCAAAACAGGACTTAACGATGCATGTCGTAATTGCATATCGAATATTCGCCCTGCAGGCCTACCTTATACAGAAGCGGCGAGACGCGCACTGTACTTATTACGTGAAGCTAAAAAACTGAAACTAACTGGGGTTAATTTAAAAGACCGCACACAAGATGATGTAATTGAGCATCAGGTTTCAACCACTAACTTTTTAATTGCTGAGTAATTTTAATTAAAAACACATGAAATAAAAAAATAAAAACTAAACATCAACGGAGAAAGGTTATGTCTTCTAATAATAATACAGAGTACCTTGCTAAAAGACAGTTAAAACGGGGTACTGCGGGGTGGTTATTGCTCGCAGGTTTGGGTGTGTCGTATGTAATATCGGGTGACTTTGCAGGCTGGAACTTTGGTATCGCCGAAGCCGGTTGGGGTGGTTTTGCGATTGCTGCAGTATTAATGGCGGTTATGTATTTAGCGCTTGTACTATCGCTTGCTGAAATGTCAGCTGCAATACCT
This sequence comes from Pseudoalteromonas sp. SA25, assembly GCF_011378705.1. Lineage (NCBI taxonomy): Bacteria > Pseudomonadati > Pseudomonadota > Gammaproteobacteria > Alteromonadales > Pseudoalteromonadaceae > Pseudoalteromonas > Pseudoalteromonas sp. SA25. The sequence continues at coordinate 46,277 of NZ_WTKV01000019.1, forward strand.
GCTGCAGGCGGTGGTTATAGTTTTGCGCGTCAAGCTATGGGGCCAGCGGGAGGCTATTTAACCGGGCTTGCCGTATTAATTGAATACGCCTTAGCGCCCGCTGCTATTGTTATTTTTATAGGCTCGGCAGTTGAAGCCCTCACCGGATTTAATGGCCCATGGGTATATGCATTATTTTACTTACTATTTGTGGGAATTCATTTAGCGGGCGTAGGAGAAGCGCTTAAAGTAATGATGGTAATAAGTGGTTTAGCGGTATTAGCTATTATTGCAACGGCTTTTGTTTTAATCACAAATTTTGATGCATCGCGCTTATTTGACGTCCCCGTAACCGATGCAGTGGGAGCCAGTGAGTTTTTACCTTTAGGTTGGTACGGGGTTTGGGCTGCATTACCGTTTGCCATGTGGTTATTTTTAGCGGTTGAAGGTGTACCGCTTGCTGCTGAAGAAGCAAAAGATCCCGCTAAAGATGTGCCAAAAGGCATTATTGGTGCAATGATCTTTTTGTTATTTACTGCTTTTTTAGTTGTTGTTTTAGTACCTGGTGCTGGCGGTGCTGCTGCAATGGGGGCAAGTGCTGTACCTTTAGTTGATGCATTAAATGCATCCGGTAGTGAGGGCTTAGCAACCGTTGTAAATATATTAGGGCTTGCGGGTTTAGTTGCTTCGTTTTTCTCTATTATTTATGGTTATAGTCGCTTAGTGTTTGCTTTATCTAGAGCCGGTTATTTACCACGTTCGTTGTCGATTACGACTAATCGCAAAGTGCCAGCACGTGCGTTGATTGTACCGGCAGTATTTGGCTTTTTAGTATCACTCAGTGGTGAGGGTGATTTAATACTTGCAATGGCAGTGGTAGGTGCAACGCTCTCGTATGCATTAATGGCGCTGAGCCATATTTTACTTCGCGTTAAACAACCTGATTTACCTCGCCCATACAAAACTCCAGGTGGCGTAGTTACGTCAAGTATTGCTTTAGTACTTTCGCTTATAGCATTAACGGGTGTGTATGCGTTTGACCCTCGTGCATTTTTATACACTATGGTGCTGTTTATTGTGGGCGCCGCATATTACTTTGGCTATAGCTCAAAACACTTAGTTGCTAAAAGCGCTGATGAAGAGTTTGCAATGTTGGCAAATGCAGAATCTGATTTAGAAATGGCTAAGTAGGTATTAATAGTTATTAAATATAAGTGAGGCTACCCCTCACTTATATTTTTATACGTACAATACGATGTAAAAATGGTGCCTGCATGTAGGCATCAAGTCCCTTCTCTACTTTATTAATACCGTTTAAAACTAAAACTTTATATTGCCGCGTAGCGCTTTGTTTTGCCCGTGTTTAGTTTTTTTGTCCATGCGCTTTCGCTGTGAATTACGGCTAGGCTTGGTGGCACGACGCGCTTTATTAACAACGGTAGCACTAAGAATTAAATCTTTTAAGCGCTTAAGGGCATCTTCTCGGTTTAGCTCTTGAGTACGATGGCTTTGCGCTTTAATTATTAAAACGCCTTCTTTGGTAATTCTTGTATCATTTAAGGCAAGTAAGCGTTCTTTGTAGAAGTCAGGTAATTTAGAGCGGTTAATATCAAAGCGTAAATGAATTGCACTTGCGACTTTGTTAACATTTTGACCACCGGCACCTTGCGAACGAATAGCCGTTAGCTCTAGTTCCCATTCATCGATAGTGACAGTATTTGAAATTGTTAACATTGTGTTCAGCTCTATTTGTCAAAAATGTATTATATCATCAGTACATTAGCTTGTGGTGAATGAACTAAATTCTTAGAACTTAAATAAATTCTCATAAATTGTACTATAAAATCAGCCAATATATTATTTTGTGTTGGCAAGTGTTGCTTATTAGTTTCTAATTGGCACAACTTTAATACTAGGAAATGCTCAATGAAAAAAATACTTGTATCACTTAGCTTATTAGCAATGAGTTTCTCAAGCCTTGCAGTAGATATTAACGAAGGTCAACTCCAAAGCTATATGAAAGCACTGCCAGCTGTAACGAGCTGGGCAAGCAGCCAAGAGTCCTTAAAAGACTTAAACTTAGCAAGTATGTTAGGTGGTTCTGCAGATCAAAGTGTTGACGAACAAAGCTCTTTAGCTAATAGCGCACTAAACATGATTAAAGAGCAAGACCTATACAAAAGCTTCGCGGGTGTTACAGGCCGCTACGGCTTTACACCAGAGCAACTAGTAACTGTAGGTTCTGAAGTATCAATGGCTTATATCGAAAACCTTAAATCGGGTTTATCTGCTGATAATCAAGAAACAGCGAATAAAGTAATGGGCGGTTTTCAAAGTATGAAAAGTGCTAAAGATAAAGGCGCTAGTTCGTTAATGGGTTCGTTTGGTAAATCGTCAAGCGCAGCTGAGGAGTCTACAGAGTCTTTAGTAAGCGAAAGCAACCTTGAACTTGTGAGCGAATACATGCCACAACTACAAAAGCTTTTTGCACTTCTATAAGTTTTATTGTTTTATAAGAAGGTGGCTTTTGCCGCCTTTTTTAATGCCTAATTTTTATATGACTTAGATAAATTACAATATTTTATAAGTAATACTGACCGGGACTATATGCAAAAACGGGGGAGTAAATTATTACTCCCCCGTTTTTATTTAGCGTACAGATTATTTAATATCGAATCTGTCTGCGTTCATTACTTTTACCCATGCATTTACAAAGTCATGTACAAAGCGCTCTTTGTTGTCGTCTTGTGCATAAAACTCAGCAAGTGCGCGCAATATAGAGTTTGATCCAAATACTAAATCAACGCGTGTTGCAGTCCATTTAGTAGTGCCACTTTTACGGTCTACTATATTGTATAAACCTTTTTGAGTTGGCTCCCAACGGTTTGACATGTCAGTTAAGTTTACAAAGAAGTCGTTGGTTAATGAGCCTACGCTATTTGTAAATACACCATGCTCGCTGCCAGCATAGTTAGTACCTAGTACTCGCATCCCACCAATAAGTACCGACATTTCTGGTGCACTTAATCCCATTAGTTGGCTGCGCTCTAGTAATAACTCTTCAGCTGATACTGCGTAATCTTTTTTCAGCCAGTTTCTAAAACCATCGTGGATTGGTTCTAGTACATCAAACGATTCTGCATCAGTCATTTCATCTGTTGCATCTCCACGTCCTGGAGCAAACGGCACGTTTACATCAACACCGGCTTGTTTTGCTGCTTGTTCTACGGCTGCTGTACCACCTAAAACAATTAAGTCGGCGATGCTAACAGGTTTACTCAAGCCAGCCTGCACTTTTTCAAGCGCACTAAGTACTGATGCTAAACGTTCTGGCTCATTACCTTGCCAATCTTTTTGCGGTGCTAAACGAATGCGTGCACCATTTGCGCCGCCACGTTTATCAGAACCACGATAAGTACGTGCGCTATCCCAAGCTGTATTTATTAAATCAGCGGCACTAACACCACAATTTAATAATGTGGTTTTTAGATTGCTAATTTCGTCGTCTGTTAATGTGTAATCAACGGTTGGAATTGGATCTTGCCAAATTAAGTCTTCGCTTGGTACGTCAGCACCTAAATAACATGATTTAGGACCTAAATCGCGGTGAGTTAGTTTAAACCAGGCACGTGCAAACACGTCTGAAAAGTAGTCAAAGTCGTTATAAAAACGCTCAATAATTTTACGGTACGTTGGATCCACTTTCATGGCCATATCAGCATCTGTCATCATTGGGTTCAAACGAATTGATGAATCTTCTACATCGACAGGTTTGTCTTCTTCTTTAATATTAATAGGCTCCCACTGATGAGCGCCTGCTGGGCTTTTAGTGAGTTCCCATTCGTAGGTTAATAAAAGCTTACAGTATTCGTTGTCCCATTGTGTTGGGTGCGTAGTCCATGCGCCCTCTACACCTGATGTAACTGTATCGCGGCCAATCCCACGTGTTGTAGTGTTATTCCAACCAAGGCCTTGCTCGTGTACGTCAGCTGCTTCTGGTTCTGGTCCTAAGTTTTCTGCTTTGCCATTACCGTGCGCTTTACCTACTGTGTGCCCGCCTACCGTTAATGCAGCGGTTTCTTCGTCATCCATTGCCATACGCGCAAAAGTTTCGCGAATTTGGGCCGCTGTTTTAAGCGGATCAGGAATACCATTTACACCTTCCGGGTTTACATAAATTAAGCCCATTTGTACTGCGGCTAATGGATTCTCCATGGTGTCTGGTTTATCTACACTTTCGTAACGACCATCACTTGGCGCTAACCATTCTTTTTCGGCTCCCCAGTAAACGTCTTTTTCAGGATGCCAAATATCTTCTCGGCCGCCGGCAAAACCAAAGGTTTTTAAGCCCATTGATTCGTATGCCATGTTGCCCGCTAAAATAATTAAGTCGGCCCATGAAAGCTTGTTACCGTATTTTTTCTTTATTGGCCAAAGTAAACGGCGCGCTTTGTCGAGGTTACCGTTGTCTGGCCATGAATTTAGTGGCGCAAAACGTTGATTACCTGTACCACCGCCCCCTCTACCATCGGCTAAACGGTATGAACCCGCTGAGTGCCATGCTAAACGAATCATTAAACCGCCGTAATGTCCCCAATCGGCTGGCCACCAATCTTGGCTATCGGTCATTAAGCTTTTTACGTCTGTTTTTAGCGCGTCAAGATCGATTGATTTAAATGCTTCAGCGTAATTAAAGTCGCTATTGTATGGGTTTGATTTGGTGTCGTGCTGATGAAGAATGTCTAAGTTTAGGGCATTTGGCCACCAATCAGTATTGGGATTAGACGTTTTAGTATTACTGCCGTGCATGACCGGACATTGGCCTGCTTTAGGGTTGCTCATTCTGGAATCCTTATAATAGAAAAGTAAAATACTTAATCAATCAGTATTGTTGCTTATGTATTTATAACTTTTTAAAAAGTAACGGTTATTTTTATTTAATCGGCTTACTTATTATTTAGTGTGCCTGCCTAAACACTTACGTATCCTTAATATAGGCGCATAAATTATGCTACGCCAGCCTCAACATACTATTTAAAACGATTGCTCCAATTTATATTTTTGATTGGCCTTTTGCTAATGATGTATTTAACAATAGCTTTGTAATTACGTTCAAAATAATAGTAAAAATAAATCTGATGACGCTCGTGTAAGGTATTACGTAAGATAAAAAAAACAAATTAGTGAATTAACCTTAACCTTTTTACTAGACCTGTGATCGAATTGAAAAATTTCGGCGTAATGGTATGTGAAGGGTTTGAAAGTGGCTTTAATTTATTTAAAGCGCACATTGGAATACCCCCCTTCACCATGAAATTGTAGTTATATAGTTATAATTATAAAGGTGCATTACTTAAGCCCAATGCACCTTTACTTTATAAACCGAATACTTTGAGTATTCTCATATTTTTAACTAATTGAATTGAATTAAGTATTTGTTCATAAAGATTCAGTTAGTATGAAGTTGTTCTCCTGTGAATCCCTACGACATATTGTTGTTTTAAGCAGTTTTTGCCAGCTCATATTGAGCTGGTTTTTTTTGCCTATTTTTTCTTAAAACCACCTAAGTATTAGCAAAATGCTCATGCTTTAACCTGTTATTGCTAAGCTCACTGGGCTAAAAAATTCTTACAACTATTACTCCTATCTAAATTAGGTCAATTTTAATCCTGAAAAGTCAACGCGCCCTAGTGCCATTCAGCCCTGCATGTTAAAGTTATTACAGTAATTAATTTAATTAGGCGTACCGATGCGTTATTACCTATCTACACTTTTTGTTTGTTTAACTTTTTTTTCGGGTATAGTAAATTCTGCTGAACAAAAACCAGCAGCCCCTACAGCACAACAAGAGCAACAAGCCCTCAAACAACTTAAAGAGTCTATGTTTAAACCGCTAATGGAGCGCTACATACTCGACGAGCTAAAAGCCGTAAGGCAAGATCAACAAAAACTCCGTGAGGATGTAACTAAGCAAGTTACTCATGCACAGCTTGATACTGCAGATCGCGCATTAACATACACTACCGATACTATTAATAATGTATTTTTTATAATTACCGCTACGGCTTCTATTTTGGTTTTAGTGGGCTGGAACTCACTACGCGATGTTAAAAACAAAGTAGAAGATATTGTAAATACACGTGTAAGTGTAATTACTGACGAGTATGAAGACCGATTAAAAATTCTTGAAGAAAAACTACGCGTACGCTCAGAAGAAATACTCAGTAACCAAGAGCGCATATCGGTTACCAACGAGGTTCATTCGTTATGGATGCGCGCCAATTTAGAAAGTGATTTTGCTAATAAAATTGAAATATTTGATGAGATTTTAAAACGCAAACCAGAGGATGTTGAAGCCATTGCTTATAAGGCCGATGCGTTATTAGAAATAAATGAAACAGCGCAAGCCATTGAGTTGTGTAATCAAGCCATTGATATAGATAGTGTCTATGGTTATGCCTATTGGCAACGAGCATGTGCTTATGCGCTAACACATAAGCATGCTGATGCATTAGCCGACATTAAAATGGCACTTGAATACTCTCCAAATTTACGTAATGAGCTATTACATGAGAGCGCATTTGCAAGCTTACATGACAACGACAGCTTTAATACTATAGTAGCTGGTGAAGTTGTTTAAGCACTCAGTATATGGCCTGTATGATTAGGCGCAACATCATAAAAAAGGGCCTTGGCCCTTTTTTTGTTTTTAAAGGTTATGTTTGTTGTGTAATTAGAAGCTTTACTGCGCTCTACAAACTCAGCTCTACCGTAGAGTTAAGACCTAAAGTGATTAATTCACAAAGAGGTTTAGAGACGCTGCGCTTTTAGAGAAGAGCTTAGAAGTTAAAATAATAAAAACAATCAGAAACTGTGCTTCTAACATGAGCAACAAGTCATACTCTAAACTTGGTATAAACACTTCTATTCGCGCAGGTTACAAGCTTTTAAAGCAACGCTTGTACTTTTATAATGCCGAGTCAGCATTGGTTTTGCTCTTCTCATTTGCTCCTCCTTTTCTTCTCTGCGTGCATATTTTTTTTAGGGCTGTTATACACAAATAGGTTTAGAGATGCTGCGCTTTTAGAGTAGTTAGCTTAAGTAATTAGAAGCTGTGCTTCTCGCGCGAGCAAGCTCTGCGCCTACAACACAGCAAATCACGTCAAAATCCGATGCAATATTGTATGGTGGCTTATTTTCTTCAGGCATAAAAAAAGCCGCATAAAATGCGGCTTTGGAGGTTTAGTCTCACTTCACTTTGGGCGTGTCTCCAAAACTTAGTGAATACGTTACCAAGGAACTGTTATGTATTATTTAAGCTATTGACTCTAATGCAATTTTAACCATTTCGTTAAACGTGCTTTGACGCTCATCAGCAGGTGTTGCTTCGCCAGTGATTACGTGGTCACTTACTGTAAATAATGCCATTGCGTTTGCGCCGTATTCAGCTGCAACGCCGTATAAACCTGCTGTTTCCATATCTACTGCTAGCATGCCTAACTTGTCTAAGTCTTTATAGAACGAGTCATCTGCTTGATAGAATGTGTCTGTCGTAAATACGTTACCTACTTTTGCTTTAATTCCTAGCTCTTTAGCAGCGTTTACGCCGTTTAAAAGTAGGTCAAAGTTAGCAATAGCAGCAAAATCGTAGCCACGCACGCGTGCACGGTTTACGTTTGAATCTGTGCTTGCACCTTGTGCAAAAATTACGTCACGAATTTTGATATCTGTGCCAATACCGCCACACGTACCAATACGTATAATATTTTTAACGCCAAAGCTTACAATTAGCTCACGTGCATAAATAGACATTGATGGAATGCCCATGCCTGAACCCATGATACTTACTGGCTTACCTTTGTAAGTACCAGTGAAACCGTACATGTTACGAACGCCTGTAACTTGTACTGCATCATCTAAAAAGTTTTCAGCAATATATTGCGCACGTAGCGGATCGCCTGGCATTAATACTGTTTCGGCGAAATCACCAACGTTTGCACTGATATGCGGAGTACTCATTAATTGTTTTCCTTTTTATTTGGCGTTTTTAGCTCATTTAAAAAGCTGTCGCCGTAATCAAGCGCAGATAAGCTAAACCACTGTGCCAGTGTTTGACCTATATCTGCAAAGCTGTTGCGTTCACCTAATGGTGTGTTACTCATACCTGGCTGGTATGCAATAACAGGTACGTATTCACGAGTGTGCTCAGAACCTGGAAAGGTTGGGTCACAGCCATGATCTGCAGTGATCATTAATACGTCATCTGCTTTTAACTGATTTAGTATAGTTGGTAAATAGTCATCAAATTCTTTTAATGCTTTTGCGTATCCTACTGGATTACGACGATGACCAAATTTTTCATCAAAATCAACTAGGTTAGTAAAGATTAAGCTACGATCTGGCGCGCTTTCCATTACTTCGCTGGTTTTTTCTAGCAAGTTCATAAGTCCAGGTGCTTTATGCTTTTGGGTTATGCCCTGATGCGCGTAAATATCTGAAATTTTACCAATACTAATTACTTCGCCGCCGTCTTTTGCTAGTACATCTAGCAATGTTGGTGCAGGCGGAAGTACTGAATAGTCACGACGATTACCCGTTCGAGCAAAGTCTTGGCTATTTGAACCCAAAAATGGCCGCGCAATCACTCGTCCTATATTCATTTCATCAAGTAGCGCCCGTGCGATTTCGCAAACTTGATAAAGCTTCTCTAGGCCGAATGACTCTTCATGCGCGGCTATTTGAAACACGCTATCAGCTGAGGTGTAACAGATTGGTTTACCTGTTTTTACATGCTCTTCACCTAGCTGTTCTAAAATGGTAGTTCCTGATGCATGGCAATTGCCTAAAATGCCTGGAATACCTGTACGAGCAATAAACTCGTCTATAAATTCTTGTGGGAAACTTGGCTGTGTTTTTGGGAAATATCCCCAATCAAATAACACAGGTACGCCTGCCATTTCCCAATGACCTGATGGCGTGTCTTTTCCGCTAGAGATTTCTTTAGCGTAACCCCATGCACCTTGAGGAGCTTGGCGGTCTGAAATTAAACACGGTTCGCCACCGGCAGCTTCGCATGCATCCACTAACCCAAGTTTTGATAGGTTAGGAAGCGACAGCGCACTGCCTGTTTCGTCGTAATATGCTTTTAGTAAGTGAGCGAATGTATTAGCCCCAAGATCGCCGAATTTATCTGCATCTGGTGCTGCACCGATTCCTAGGCTATCTGCCATTAAAATAATTGCTCTTGCCATTTTGACCTCACTTTGATTCTAGGTGGTTACTTTATCCGCTGATCGAATTTTCCGTACAGGACAAAAGTCCTGTTTCATAAAACCTAAACATTATAAATTTGCACCCTTGAGCGAAGCAAAAGAGATTAATCGTGTCTTTTTTGCTATTGTGATCTACCAACAATATATCTTTCTGTGTGGATGAGAACTTTAGTGACACGAACTACTATTATAGCCATTGCAGGCGCATCAGCGTCGGGCAAATCTCTTTTTAGCCAAACAATTTACAATGAATTGGTTAATGAGCTTGAACCAGGCGCTATCGCCATTATTGAAGAAGATGCTTATTACAAGGATCAGTCGCATTTGCCGATGGCTCATCGTACGCAAACAAATTACGACCATCCAGATGCATTTGAACACGCATTAATGCTTGAGCATTTAACGCAACTTCGTTGTGGTAACTCAGTAGAAGTACCAACGTATGATTATGCACAGCACACGCGTAGCGCAACCACACGCCGAGTGCCAGCTGCTAAAATACTGATTGTTGAAGGTATTTTACTATTGAGTGATAAAGCGCTTAATAAAGAATTTGATATTAAGGTGTTTATAGACACACCTTTAGATATTTGTTTAATGCGTCGTATGCAACGTGATATGGAGCAACGAGGCAGAACATTACAATCTGTTGTTGAGCAATATCAGGCAACTGTTAGACCGATGTTTTATCAATTCATTGAGCCTTCTAAGCATAATGCTGATTTAGTTGTGACTCGAGGCGGCATGAACCGCGTTGCGATTGATATAATAAAAAGTAAAATTAAATATTTACTACAAGAATAACAACGGGAAACATTTGTATGACAACATTTATGAGCTTAGTAGGCATGTGTGTGCTACTAAGCATTGCCTTTGCTGCGTCAACTAATCGCAAGGCAATTAATTTAAGAACCGTTGGTATAGCATTTGCGATGCAAATTGTTATAGGCGGTTTTGTTCTGTTTTTCGAAGCAGGAAAAAATGTGTTAACTAGCATGTCATCAGCCGTTTCGTCGGTTATTGGTTATGCTAATGATGGTATTGGGTTTTTATTTGGTCCACTCGCCTCACAAGACACATTAGGTTTTATTTTTGCAATTCAAGTTTTGCCAGTTATCGTGTTTTTCTCAGCGCTTGTTGCTGTGTTATATCACCTTGGCATTATGGATTGGATAATTAGGATTTTAGGCGGCGGTTTACAAAAATTATTGAAGACCTCTCGCACAGAATCGCTTTCAGCAACTGCAAATATTTTTGTAGGCCAAACTGAAGCACCGTTAATAGTTAAGCCATTTATAGCAACGATGACAAAATCGGAATTGTTTGCAGTAATGGTAGGTGGCTTAGCCACTGTAGCAGGCTCTGTAATGGCCGGTTACGTAATTATTGGCGTAGATCTTAAGTATCTTATTGCTGCGAGCTTTATGGCTGCACCAGGTGGTTTCTTAATGGCCAAGATGATTGTGCCAGAAACTGAAACGCCTAGAGATAACTTAGCTGATTTAGATTTAGATGACGAAGATAAGCCTGTAAATGTAATTGATGCAGCTGCATCAGGTGCTGCAAACGGTATGCATTTAGCACTTAATGTAGGTGCAATGTTACTTGCTTTTGTAGCGCTAATTGCACTATTAAACGGTTTATTAGGCGGTATTGGTGGGTGGTTTGATTACCCAACATTAACGCTTCAAGAAATATTAGGTTATGTATTTGCTCCAGTTGCATGGTTACTAGGTGTGCCATGGGATGAAGCGATTATAGCCGGCAGCTTTATTGGTCAAAAGATAGTAGTAAACGAGTTTGTTGCTTACTTAGACTTTATAAATTATCGCGATACGTTAAGCGCGCACACACAAGCAATCGTTACTTTTGCTTTATGTGGGTTTGCTAACTTATCATCGATAGCCATTTTACTAGGTGGGTTAGGCGGTATGGCGCCTAGTCGGCGGAAGGATATCGCTCGCTTAGGGCTCAGAGCAGTGTTAGCAGGATCTATGGCTAACCTTATGAGCGCAGCAATTGCTGGGTTTTTCCTCTCGCTAGCTTAGAAACTTATTGAGATGAACACCGGTGTTGCAAAACAAGAGGATAGCGCTTTAAGGGGTTAAAGCTCTATCTGACTTGAACGATACTTCACCAAGGGCCGCAAGGCCCTTTTATCGTTTTAGGCCTTAATTTTTAGCCTCAACTACTTCTAACCTCGAAGCACTTATCTATCTAGCCCCCTTTATAGTTATACATAACTCAAATAAACCAATATCTTAGTAACAAGTTCACATAAATAATTTTTGTGTTTTTCATATTTTCAGCCACACTTATTATTACTTAAGCTAACTGAATGACGATTCGCTATTGTGAAATATATTCTTTATTCTCTTTTTTTAATTTGCTCTGTGTATGTTCAAGCAAAGGAAGCCCTGCTTGTTGTTACAGAGTTAGCACCACCAAACCAAGTATTGATTAATGGCGAGGTAGCAGGTGAAGGTACTCAGTTTATTAGAGATATATTTGCTGAGGCTGATCTCACACCTAACATTCAAATGTATCCTTGGGCACGTGCTTATAAAATTGCAGATGAGTTAAAAAACACCTTTATATACAGCCTTGCACGCACTGTAGAGCGAGAAAATAAATTTTATTGGATTGGACCAGTTGGACGATTTGAGCTGGGCTTTATCGGCCTATCAGAGCGAAATGATCTTATTATAAATAATACTGAACAAGCAAAAGTGTATAAAATTGCAATGCAACGCAATGACTTTTCAACACAAACCCTCACGAAACTTGGATTTGAAGTTGTTTTAACCTCTGATATTCAAAAATCATACTCTTTACTATTAGCTAAAAAAGTAGATTTAATTGTAGACGATCCTTTATTCATGCAGCAGATGAGTGATTATCTAAAGCTCAAACCAGCACACTTAAAGTTTATTTATAAAATAGATGAGCTAACAATTGATGCTTATTTAGCTGCAAATAAAAAAACAGATATGCATTTAATAGAAGCACTGCAAGCTGCATTTTTAAAAATAAAGCAAAATAAAGGGCTGCCTTACGAAAGATAAATCATTGAAGATAAGTATGCTTATGGGCGACAAAATCATCTTTCATTTTTAACTTTTTATATTCTTCATAAAATTGCTTTATGACATGCTCTGGTACTGATTTATTAAATGCAATGTAATTGCTCACAAGCTTAGGAAGAGGTAATTCTTGCACTTCACTGCGTCAGTTGCTTTATATCCAAAGAGTTCTAGCTATACTTTATTGTAACTTTTGAACCTAAATTAGATCTATTTTTCTTTTTAAAAACAAATCCATATATTGTTTTCGCCTCCAAACATTAGTAAGTTTTCGCCCGCTTTAAAACCAATTTTATTTACGCCTAGAGCTGAATTGTTTTTTCGGCGTAAAATTTAGACCGCATACTTAATGGAATTGGTATAACTTACTTATCAGCTTTGAGCTTATAAAAGAAAGTTTGACTCGCGCCAGCGGCCCAGCCCAATAAAATGGTGGGTCACGTTCGATGTTTTTAATTATTGAAACAATGCCAAAGTAAGGGGCTTTTAAACTAAGTTATAAGCACGCTTCCAAGGAAGCAATTTAAACTCGCAGGTTATATCAATAGCTGTGCAAATATCTTTTACAATATCGAGAGTACTACTAACAAGCTGGTCTTTGTCGTTTTGAATTTGTTGTTTTGAAATTATAAGGGAGAAATGTTCGGTATAAATTACAAGCTTAAACTCACTTGCATTAGCGCAATGACTTAGAAGAATAGAAAAACGAATATTAGGAGGGGCTAAATAATAGCAATATCATTTAGTTAATTTACATTGATAATGGACGTTGCTTGGTTTGAGTCAAATTTCAGACACAAAAAAAGCGCCTTAAGCGCTTTTTTTCATTTTACTTAAAAAGCAAAATTATACAGCTGTGATGTTATCAGCTTGTGGACCTTTTTGACCTTGTGAAAGAGTAAACTCTACACGTTGGCCTTCAGCTAAAGTTTTGAAACCTTCGCTTTTGATTGCTGAGAAATGTGCGAAAACGTCTGGGCCATTTTCTTGCTCGATGAAACCAAAACCTTTAGACTCGTTAAACCACTTAACTGTACCTGATACGATGTTAGACATTGTAATATCCTGAAATAAAAATAAAAATATGCTCATAAGAGCGGGTGTAGCAAAAAATGAGATGGTACTTTAAAAACTTCAGGACGGTACTACAAGTATTACTTATATCGAAATGGAGATTTATAGCTTACATGCTTTCTTTCTAGCTGCGGCCCACTATATAGAGTTTAAATAATATGTCAAGTACCTATCTATGATCAGAATAACAAACAACCAAAACTACTTTTAGTTGTTATTAAAATTCAAATTCTAATGCGAGCCTAAAACTATGGTTTTTTTCTGATTGGCTTATCTCAGTGATGAAACCCGCTTCCCATTTTAATTGCTTTTGCCCATCAAAGCGCTGTAAACCTATAAAGCCAGGCCCTATACCAATAAAGTCTTCACCTACGTAAACCTCTATAGAAGGCTGAAAAGCAGAGCGATATCGATAGCGATATTGTGCTCTAAACTCACTTTCCCATTCATTTTTAATGTCTTGCCCCCACTCATAAACCAAAAAAGCATTTAGCGTAAGACTTGTTTTTCCAAATTCTTTTTCGATCACAAAACCCGAGGTTGCCTCATACACATCTTCGTTATGTTTTTTTTCAAGCTCAAATAACGCGCCCCAATCAGCCCATAATTTACCTTGTTCAATTAATTGCCAACGTAGCTCAAGCTCATAAGCTTCTAATCCAAAGTCGCCGTTGTCGTCTCGCTCACCAACTAAATAGCCTTCCAGTGCCATTGTATCGTTAATAGCACCACCGCCACCCAAACGCTGCGCTAGTATGTTGCCACTATCTGTTTGGTGCGACACTAATCGCCACTCAAACTCACGCTCAAAAGGCAAAACATAGGGGTGATATACCTTATCAACAACAATACCATCGGCCTTTGCTTGGATTGAGAATACCAACAAACAAAGAGCGGTAAAACTAAGCGCTAAATATAGGTTGAGTGCTTTCATACACGTTCCTTAGTTATTGGAGCCGAAATAACATAACAAAGTAATAAAAATAACACGCTGCTTGTACTATATATAAGTACACTCATTAAATCGGGAGTGGCCTCGTAACCAACAAGAGCACGCAATACGCGGCCTAGCTCAGAGTTTTCGCTTAACAAATCACGTAAATCCCATACTGTTGAGGTGTTTGTAATTAAATCTATTTGGCTTGCCAAATCCAGTGCAACTAGTAACTTAGCCGCGCTGTTAAAAGCAAGCAAAGTAAAAAGCGGATACATACCAAAACGGTGCTTAATTGCATTCATTAAAAAGTACAGCAATACGCTAAAACTTAAACAAATTCCCACACCTAATAAAGTGCCAATAAATAAGCTTTGCCCTGCATCATTATTTTGCCAAAAACTGGTGAGGTAAATAATATAATGGCTTAAATAGAGCGTTATTGTGCTTATAACTGCGATATAAAATGCCGCTGACTTTTGCTTTAGTGCAAATACCAATACAGCAATAAATATAGTGATACATAGCCCTATTTGTGAGTACTCTAACCCTTGGTGTTCAAACCACTGGCTCACCCACGACGCACTTTGCATGTACAAAAACGACATTACCGCGCCTATTACTAAAGCAGACCCTATTTTTAAAGAGCTTTGTTCTTTAACTACTTGTAGTAATACTAATAAAATAGCCACTGGTAGTAATTGGTTAAGGCTCATGACTAAACTAGTTATTAGCATGCTGCGCCCCTTCATCGTTAACTATAACAACGCCCCTTGCTGTATTTGGCGAAAACTCACCAAAAAACTCGTAATGCCCTTTACTTAGCGGCCCTATATAAATAATGCTTTTACGATTTGGGTAGAGTACTTTTTCTCTGTTTAGATCAAAGCTATCAAACTCTTCTGGTGTGCTGTCTTGGTTTTCTATCAATAGTTTTACTTTTTTATTTGCGGGAATAATTATTTGCGAGGGATAAAACAAATGATCTTTTAAAATAATAAGGTACTCTTTACTCGCCGCGTTAAACGACAAAAATAGCAAACAACAAAGACATTGATTGAATAAACGTTTAGTCACTTTTTACTCCTGTAAAAGTAACCTTAACGGTTAGTCCGCCTAAAGAGCTATTCGCTAAATAAATACTTGCGCCATAAATAGCAATTATATGTTGAACAATCGCCATACCTAAACCCGCACCTTGCTCGCCTGATGGATGTTGATCGCCACCTACGCGATAAAAGCGATTAAATATTCGCTCTTTTTGCTCTTCAGTCATGCCCGCACCAGAATCATCAATTTGCCAACTATAGCTGTTATTACTTGATGCTAATTTAATTATTATTTGACCATTATTGGGGGTGTATTTTATGGCATTGCTAAGTAAATTAGCGATGAGTGTGGTTAATGTAAACTCATCACCATTAATTACAAAATCATCACCTTCGAGGCTAATCATTTGGTTTTTTTCGTCTATTTTGTCGTATTGCTCCGATACGACTTGTTGAGTAATCGTTAGCAATGATTGTTCGCTAAACTGCCTCTGCCATTGTTCAGGCTGAGTGCGCCCTAAAATTAGCATTTGTTCAACAATATTACTTAAGCGATTAATGCCCTGCGACATGGCTTGTAATTCTTGATGGTCTTGCAGATTACTTTGTTTATTAGCCAAATTATGTACATTAATTTTTAAACTACTGAGCGGGGTACGTAATTCGTGAGCTGCATCTGAAGCAAAAAAGCGCTCTCGTAAGTAGGCAGTTTCTACGCGCTTAAATAAGTCGTTTAAACGATTAATAACCGGTTTAATTTCTTCGTCGGTTACCTGCCAGTTAATTGGCGTAAAGTCGTTTGCTTGGCGAGTAGCCAGCTGCTTAGATAATCGAGTAAGAGGGGCTAATGCGTATTTAACAAAAAAGCTAATAAAAATAGCAAGCAGAGGGACTGCCCATAGCATAGGTAACATTGCAGATAAAATAACGGCTTCAGCTAATTCAAACCGCTTTGCCATAGGTTCAGCAACAATGACTTTACGGGTGTTTTTACTCATCACAAACACTCGCATACGCTGCCCTGCTACATTGGCAGTTTGAAAGCCCTCGCTAAAACTAATTTGGTTATTCGTTAAACTCGATGAGCCGCTAAGTAAACTATTGTTTTGCCAAATTTGATACAACAACTGAGCACTATTATTGCTTACTTGTACTGCATTTGTGCTTAGTGCTAATGGTTGCTCAATTAAAACGCCAGCCACTATTTTAAGTTCATTATCAAGCAAGTTTTCGCCGTGGCGCATGCTTTTTTGATAGCCTTTTACTAAAGCTAAAAAGCAAGTTAGCACCATCATTGAAAGTAAAATTAAGGTCAGACGTTTACGAATAGACATTTTCAACCTCGAAAGATAAACACACTCTAACGCTTACCAACCACGTAGCCAATGCCACGTAAGGTTTTAATAAAATCGCTAGGGAATTTTTTACGAAGATGATGAATATGCACCTCTATGGCATTAGAGCCAACTTCTTCACCCCATTGGTAAAGTTTGTTTTCGAGTTGCTGTTTTGATTGCACCCTTCCCTGATTTTCCATCAGCGCTTTTAAAAGCATGTATTCTTTTCGCGGCAGTGTAAGTGACTGCCCACTTAGTGTAACTGTATGTGCAGAGGTATCAATTACTACGTCACCACAGCGCAACAAGCTTGATTGTGTTTGGTTAATGCGCCGACTTGCTACACGTAAACGGGCAAATAGCTCAGCGGGATCAAACGGCTTTGCAAGGTAATCGTCTGCCCCCATATCTAGCCCTTGGACTTTGTCATCAATACTGCCGCGAGCAGTTAAAATAACCACCGGAATAACTTTTTTTTGTGCTTTAATATGCTTTAAAACTTGCGAGCCGTCGCCATCAGGTAATCCTAAATCGAGAATAACCAGCTCAATTTCACCACTAGAAAGGCACTCTAAGGCATGCTTAACTGTGCCACTATGCTCTACGCTGTAGCCCTCTTGACGCAAAGAGCGAATAAGCCCTTGCGCCACTAAATGATCATCCTCAACGAGTAATAAATGCATTATGTGTTTATCTTTTTAGTTTTTTATCTACTTTTACCAATAGCTGGCTTATTGCTTGTTGGCGATATTCATCTGCTTTTGCACGAGTATCACGAATGCCCGCAGCTTGTGCTACAAGTAGTCGTGCTTTAGCTTGTTTATAATCGCCTTCGTCATACAAGTATTCACCGTATAAGTAATTAGTATCAATGCCTTCGAGATTAAAAGCGAGCGCTTGTTTAAATAATTTTTCAGCTTTGTCGTCATCACCAAAACCAATTGGCCAACCGGGTACTTTGCTATAAAGCGTTGCAAGGCTTGCGTAAGCTGAGCCATTTAATGCAGTGCCATCTATTGAAAGTGCATTTTCGAGTGACGTTTTTGCCTCTTTTGCTAAACCAAGTGCACCCAACCCGCCTTTTGCGCCAGCAAAACTAGCTAACACAATTCCATTCCAAATATGTGTTTGTGCCGAGCTTGGGTAGTTTTTAACAAACAATGCACTTTGCTCACTTAGTTGTGTAAACGCATCTATTTGCGCATCATCTTCAAGTTCGTAGTTAGCAATTGCCCAATTTTGTTGAATAGAGGTTAAGTCTTGTGTTTCATCTGCGTGTACTGCGGTTGCAAATACAGTTGTTAGTACTAAATAAAATGCGAGTGTAAATTTATACATAATTTTGCCCTTGTGTGTTTGTTAACTTAAAAAACGTTTAATTTTAGGAAGTTGTTTTGCAATAGCGTTATCAACAACGCTTGGGAATACCCCATTTATGCGTGCAAATAATTTTTCAGGAAAACCAATAAAGCGCCTTGTTTGGTTTGAACTTATAAGAGCTAATAACTCTTGAGCAACTAATTCTGGCGAGTCCATTTTATTGCCGAGCTCTTTATTCATTGCCCGCGCTTTACTGCTATTAATAGATGTATCTGTTGCTCTAGGCGCTAAATAGGTCACTTTAACGCCTGAGCCGTTAAGCTCACGCGAGAGCGCTTCTGTAAAACCACGTAAACCAAATTTACTGGCGCAATAAAGTGTTTGAAACGGGTAGCCAATACTGCCAAACGATGAGCCCACGTTAACAATGGTGCCTTTGGTATACGCTAACTGCCCTAAAAATAGCTGGCATAATTTAATAGGCACCGACAAATTAGTAATGAGCATATTGTCTATTTGCTCATTACTTGTGTGCTCTAAGCTTTGCATTGTATTTATACCGGCATTGTTAATAAGTAACTTAACGCCGCCGAGTTGCTTGGCTTTTATTGCTAAGTTAATACGTGTTGTATCGTCGGTTAAATCGCCAGCAAATATTTCACTGTCAGGGCATGCACGGCTCAGTTTTTCAAGGGCTTGGGTATTTCGCCCTACAAGCAGTAACTTCCACCCTTTTGTATATAGGGCTTTAGCAATCGCTTGCCCTATTCCGCCTGTTGCGCCAGTGAGCACACATAAAGTGCTACTCATGCCAATTTGCCTTGTGCACTAGCTTTAAAAAACGGTTCGTCATCGAGTCCACGAAATATATCGCCGTATAAACGATAAAAGCGCTTTGCACCATGAAGTATGGCTTGTTGATCCGCCTCATCTGTTATTTGGTTCATTAGGTTTTCAAAAAACTTCACATGCTCTATATCAAGTGCGCCGTGAGAGGTTAAATAACTAAATGCTTTTTTAGGTAAGCCCACAGCGCTTGCAATGTTTGAAGCTGCGCCATCAGCAAGTGCTATAGAAGTGCCTTCAAGCACATGTACCATGCCAAAAAAGCTCAATGGGTTTTTACGTGCAATAGAGTCGTACGCGTACGACACCATCATTTCGGTAGCAAATTGCGGCTGACTACACCGTACTATTTCTTTGTCAAAACCACAGGCTGCAATATCATTAAGTACCCACTCTTGATGGCCTATCTCTTCTTCAATGTATTCTGCAACGGCTTCGCGCAGCCACTCTTGATCATCGGTTAATCGCGCACCAACCGACATCATTAATGGCACGGTGTGCTTAACATGGTGATACGCTTGCGCTAAAAACGAGGCGTATTCTTCAAGTGATGCTTCGCCTTTAAAAACACGCTGAATAATAGGTGCTGCAAGCAGATAGTTTTGCTCTTGTTTAGTTTGCTCTTTGAGGGTGTTAAAAAAATCACTCATTAATTACTTCTCCAAGTCGGTAAAATTGCTCAAACACAGCATGGTACTGCTTACTTATGGCATCTCGTTTTGGGCGATTATTTGTGGTTAATAATCCTTGTTGCACACTTAATGGGGCAGCTAAACGATGCCATTTTTGAATTCGTGAATAGTCGGGTAGTTGTTTATTAATTGCGTTAATGTATTGAGCTAACACGGGGTTACATAGCTTTGAATCGGCATAAATAATGGAGGTTAAAAAAGGTCGACCTTCACCAAACACAACCGCTTGTAAAATTCCGCTTTGACTTAGTAATAGTGATTCAGGCCACTCGGCACTGATGTTGCGACCCATGCTGGTAATAATTAGGTTTTTTAGGCGGCCTTTAATAAATAAGGTATTTTGATGCTGCTCGACTAGATCACCGGTTGCATACCACTGGTTTTTGTTGTGAGGTTGATGGTTTAAGTAACCTAAAAACAAATCGCCTTTTATAAAAAGCTGGCCATTTTCAATTTTGGTTTGAATATGAGGTAACACAGAGCCTGCACTGTGAAGGTTATCGTTTGTGGGCGTATTTAAACTAACTACAGATGCCGCCTCAGAAAGCCCATAACCTTGGTAAACCGGTAAGTTTAAGCTACGCGCTTTGGTTAATAGCATTTCGCTGACACGCGCACCACCTACTGCTATAAATTGTAACGAACTAGGCGGTTGCCACCCATCTTCTGCAAAAGTAACTAAGCATGCTAATAGTTCAGGCACTAAAATAAGCGTATTTGGCTTAACTTTATCAATCGCAGCTATAAGCTGTGCGGGCTGTTTTAATGCAGTTCCAACAAATCCTAATTCATTTAACGGCATTAAATGCACTGTACCGCCACTTTTTAAAGGGGCATACACACCGGCTATATTTTCAAGCAATACAGCAAGCGGCAATAAACATAAATGAACAGGCTTTTTAATATTAATTTTATCGCACAGAGATTGGGCTACCTGCATTTGACTCTTTGCAGATAAACACACGCCTTTTGGTTGCCCAGTCGATCCAGATGTAAACGTTACTTTTTGAGTTTCTGGAAAATAACTGACGGCTTTAGCTACAACAATTTCGTAAATATATAACGTGTAAAACTCAAACATAGTAATCAATGCAGTAGGCTCCCCAAGTAAAGGGTTTGCCGTGTCGCTAATAAATAAATGTGCGCCACATTGTGCTAGTACATATTGAGTTTGTTGTTCACTAAAAAAGTGAGCAATTGGCACAGCCACTTTATTAGAAACTGCAGTAGCGGCATCAATAACAAGCCAAGCTGGCGTATTATCGAGCTTATAAGCGACACATTTGCCGTTAAAGCTTTGTAGTATTTTTACTACTTTTTGTATTTGCTGGTTAAACTCATCACCTTTAATTTCAAGTGTTTGCTCTTTATTATGGGCAATAATTAATGGCGGTACTGCATGGGTATTATAGTAATTCATACATTCACCAATGCATTTACCAAAGAATTAATACTTGAGTGGTTTTGCTGCATCAAACTATAAAGCATTGGGGTATTTAATACTTGTTGGTGAGCTTGCTCTAGGCTCACAATGCATACTGTTGGTTGGTTGGCGTAATAGCTGCCCCACTTTAATGGGTTCTCAACTACAAAACTGCTCGCAAGTGCAATTTCAGTACACGTAACACCAAGTAAGCGCAATAAAGCACGCACTTTGTTGGTTGCACAAAACACTAAATGTTTTGCCCCCACACTTTGCAGAGCTTCGTTAACAATAATAAAATGTGCAAGTGTTGCTCTTCGATTTGTAGAGCAGAGATTACCAAGTTCAAAAATTTTATTGCGAGAAATACTTTCATCTAAAAAATCTTCAACGGGTGATGCTAAATATTGCTCAATAAACAATGGCGAAGTTGCTTGCCTTAGCCCTAACGTGCACTTTCCTTGCTCGGTAACGTATTGGCAAAGTAGGGGCATAAAAGAAGTAAGCTTAGCGTTATACGCAACTAAAAAACCTTCTTTCACTGTATTTTCGAGATTTTTTCGATGCACATCATCAATACGAGCACTAATAAACTGACTGTTATTTTGTGTTAAATCTAATGATGTAGAAGTGTGGGCTAATTGCATAAGCTCGCTCATTTAAACCTGTTTATATTTCAGGGTTTAAACTTAACGAGTGAAACTTAAAGAAAACTTAAGAAAAAATTAATTTAAATGAAAAAGCGTCTTAAGTGTTAAATCGCGAGGGCCTAGGCAAGCTAAATAGATCAGAATTCAACTAACTAACAAATCGCTATAACAAAACTTCTTTTTTTAATTAAACTTAGGTCAACAGGCTCTAGCAGCTTTGTATGCATCACGTTAGTATAGTGTTCTACTTAAGTTACATAACGATAATTATATGAGCATAAAAACAAACGCGTTAATTTACTTTTTAGCTTTTTGCAGCGGCTTTTGCATAATGGGCATTGAGCTTTTAGGTGGGAGAATTCTTGCCCCCTTTTTTGGCAGTAGCGTGCATATTTGGGGCAGTATAATTACTGTGTTTATGCTTAGTTTATCTTTTGGGTATTTACTTGGTGGTAAACTCAGCACTAAAAATGCATCCCTTACCAAATATGGTTTAATATTTTTAATTGCCAGCATTATGGTTGTTCCTATTACATTATTTTCGCAGCCTATAATGGAATTTATATTTACCCATATTGAAGATAGCCGCTACGGCTCGCTCTTAGCGTCAACTGCTTTATTTTTTATCCCTACCGTTATTTTAGGCATGATCTCGCCCTACTCTGTGCGCTTACTGGTAACAGATAGCGATAAAAGCGGCCAAGTGGCTGGGCGTTTATACTTTGTAAGTACGCTTGGCAGTGCCCTGGGTACTATTATTACCTCTTTTTACTTTGTACTCGCGTTTGACGTGAATACAATTATTAGCGCCTTTGCTTTAACGCTTGGGTCACTGGGTTTAGTAGCGATTGCTATTAATACCTTGGTTAATAATAAGGGGCTTGCTCATGCTTAAATATTTGCTACTGCCATTAATTGTGTTTTCAGGTTCTGCGTTTAGTAACGTTATTCATGAAGAACGCTCGCTTTATCGCAATATTATTGTTGAAGAAACAAGCGACTTACGTTGCCTTAAATTTAATACTAAAAGTAGCCAAACAAGCCAAAGTTGCATGTATAAAAGCAATTCCGACAAACTTGTTTTTAATTACACAAAATTGACGTTTGCGAGCCTTTTAGTAACCGACAACCCTAAAAGTGTACTTATTATAGGATTAGGTGGCGGTACGCTTTCTAACGTTATTCATGAGCTATACCCCACTGCAAATATTCATAATGTTGAAATAGATCCTGCAGTAACTAAAGTTGCACGCGATTACTTTAACTTTATAGAAAACGACTTAGTGACATCAAGCGTGCAAGATGGCCGTATTTTTATAAAGCGCGCCGCTATTAAAAAGCAAAAGTACGATTGGATTATTTTAGATGCGTTTAACGGTGACTATATTCCGGAGCATTTGCTCACTAAAGAGTTTTTTGAAGAAGTACAAAGCGTATTAGCTGATGGTGGCGTTATTGCCGCAAATACGTTTTCAAGTAGTAAACTTTATGAGCATGAGTCGGCAACTTACCACGCTGTATTTGGCGACTTTATAAATGTAAGCCGCGAAAATCGTAGCAACCGTATTATTTTAGCGGGGCTTAAATCAATACCGAGCGAAGCGCAAATTAACACGCGTGTTAATGCTCTCGCCCCTAAATTAGTAAAATACGGTGTAGATATAAAAGCGATTAGCCAACTTATGCACTTTACTAAAGACGGCCAAGATTGGCCTGCAGATACAAAAGTACTTACCGATCAATACTCCCCAGCTAATTTACTTAACTTTTAAAATCCCCTAAACCTCACCATTTTTTTACAGGTGAGGTTTAGCAAATATTTTGCCACTTCCCGTACTTACACATATTTACTTAGCAAGCTAAGTAATGATAAAATAGTTAGCTTGCTAACTATGTTGGGATGGCTATGCCTACACAAAAACCTTTTCACGAGACGCTCGATTTAACAGTTATCGGTAATATGGGCCGAGTTCATCGCTTATGCCGCGAAGCAGTAACCATTGCTGTTGAGCCTTTGGGGCTTACTCAGTCGCGCTGGACTGCACTAATGCATATAAATATGCGTGGTGAGGGACTAACACAACTTGAACTTGCTAATAGCTTAGGGATAGAAATGCCTTCACTGACTCGCACGCTTAAGCAATTAGAGGAGCAATCGTTAATCGTTCGCCGTGTAGACAAACATGATAAGCGCAGTAAAAGACTCTATTTTACTGAGCAAAGTGATGCCATTTTACATTCATTGCAAGAGACCATTTCCGATATAAAAAATCAGTTATACAGCGGTTTATCTGTTGAGCAGCTAGATGCCATTGCATTTGGTTTGATCAAAATAGAGCAAAACGCCCTTAAATGTATTCAAGTTAATAAGTAAGGCTAAAAATGACACCGGATCAAAAGTTTGCACGCTATGTAAGGTTTTCTCTCATAGGGTTTATCTTAGTATTTATTTACTATTTAGTGGCCGATATGGTTTTGCCTGTGACACCACAGGCACGTGTATACCACCCTGTTGTGCAAATATCACCGCAAATTAGTGGCCGAGTCACTAGTGTGCAAGTTAATAATAACCAACCAGTTAAAGCGGGCGATATATTATTTAGTATCGATGAAGGCCCATATAATTTAGCCAAAGAGCAAGCTCAACTCGCGCTTGATGATGCCAAATTACAAAACAAGCGTCTTGATACCAATGTTAAAGCCCTTGAAGCACAAATTAGTGCTGCAAATGCTAAGCAGCATGAGCAAAAGCTATTAAAAAGCAGAGGCGAAAAACTCTATACTCAAAAGTCTATATCGGAGCAAGAGCTTGAAAGTATTCGTGCTAATTTTGAAGCCAGTAAAGCAAATGTTGCGGCCCTAGAAGCGCAGTTAGCTGAAGCAGTTTTAGCTAGAGGTGACTCAGGTAATAAAAACTTAGCTATGCGTCATGCTGCTAACCAGTTAGCGCAGGCTGAGTTAAATTTATCCTACACGCAAGTACGTGCACTAAGTGACGGTGTAGTTGCTAACTTACAATTATTAGACGGCGCATACGCAGTTGCAGGTAGCCCATTATTAGCTATTGTCGCTAAAAAAGCCGATTTAGTTGCCGACTTTAGAGAAAAGTCACTCTCAAATATGAAGCAAGGCACTCAAGCGCGCGTCGTATTTGATAGCCGCCCAGGTGAAGTTTACGACGCAATACTAGAAACATTTGAAGCAGGCGTTAGCAACGGTCAACTTAGTGCAAATGGTTTACTAAGTACAACAGAAACCAGCAATCGTTGGGTACGCGATGCACAGCGTCAACGTATTCATTTAAAGCTCGTAAATCATCAAGACTTAATAGCGGACATGCCAAGCGGGTCACGTGCAACAGTACAATTATTACCCGAATCGACAATTGGGCAATGGTTTGGCTCTGCACAAATTAGATTTATTAGCTGGTTACACTACATTTATTAATGGAGGCTTTATGACTCAAATTGTTAGCCAAGGCCCACAATTAGACTCTAATGGCCTTCGCCAAGCACTACGCATTGCAGGTGGATGCACCCTTGGCTTTACTATTAGTAAATTAATGAACTGGCCTAATGGTATATTTTTTACCGTTTATCCTATGTTGATATTGGGCATGGTACCTACGTTAAGTCGTGGGCTTATAAATCAATTTATAGCATCTGCTGCATTTAGCGCGCTTATAGTGCTGATAATGCAGGGATTGTTCTCTCACTTGCCAGTCGTTATGACATTATTAGTGTTTGGTGTTTTTTGCTTTTTATTTCACCAAATGAGTAGCGGTAGTGCCTTTTTATTTGGCGCTTTAGGCGTGATAAGCCTTTCTATTCAGCTACATTTTTCGAGCTATGTTGATGAAGGAAGTAGTATTTATCCGTTAATTTTAACTAATGGTTTGGCTATATTTTTAACCGTTGTTATTGGAGCATTAATGCATGGCCTATTTCCTGATGTAACCGCAAGGCCCGGGCGAGTAATGCCAGCTAAAGCAAAAGAAAGTATTCGCCATGAGGTATTGTTATGCTCAACCGTGGCTACCCTCTCTTTTGTGGTTTTTCAGGTTCTTGATTTACAAGACTCAATATCTGCGCAGGCAGCTTCTGTGCTTATTTTGTTTTCATTATGCTGGAAAGCCGCAGGTATGGCTGGTTGGCAGCGAGCAATTGGAACGCTTATAGGGTGTAATGCAGCGTTACTATCGCAACTATTTTTGTATAGTCACTCTGATTTTTTACTTTTTCCGATGGCTATTTTATGGATACTTTCGTTTCTTTTTGCGCGTTTTCATATTTTAGGCGGAGGCATACCTGGTATTGGTTTTGGTGTGCTGACTACATTCGGTATTTTATTTGGGAACTCACTCGGACCAGGCCAAGATCTTGTTTATAGCGCAATGTACCGGTTTAGCTCGGTATCGGTGGCTATAATATTAAGTTTGTGCGTTGTGTATATTATGCACCATATACTTAATCGGTTTAGTGTAACTCGCCATCATACTTTTGATTAGGTAAATCTTGTTTTATAAAACTAAAGGCTGCAATTGCAGCCTTTTTTATAAGCTCAGTTAAGCTATTTTAATGATATAAATACTCACCAGCGGCTCTTTGTACACAATAAAGCTTCTAGTCTTTTTGGGTGATAAGGAGCGTAAGCACACCTGCTATAATCCCCCAAAAGGCAGACCCTACTGAAAGCAATGTTAAGTTAGATGCTGTTACTAAAAAAGTAACAATTGCGGCCTCCGTATATTTAGTGCTACTAAGGGCTTGCTGCAAACTATTAGCAATTGTGCCAAATAGCGCAATGCCTGCCAAAGCTAAAATAAGTGCCTGCGGTAAACTTGCTACCAACCCGACTAATGTGGCCGCGCACAGCGCCATTAAAATATAAAATGCGCCCGCCGCTATACTCGCCCAATAACGTTTATCATGATTTTCATCCGCTTCATCACTCATACAAATAGCAGCAGTAATAGCAGCTAAATTAATAGAATAAGCTCCAAACGGGGCGGTAAGCATATTTACAAAACCAGTCACATTAAGAGATGCAGATATAGGTGCTTTATATTTATGCGCTTTTAAAACAGCAATACCCGGTAAATTTTGCGAGGTCATGGTAACTATATAAAGTGGTAAACCTATGCTAATGCATGCTTGCAAGTGAAAAACGGGTTCAATATAAGCAAATTCGCTCATTTTCCAGTGCAGTGCGCTGGTATCAATATGGCCCATTTGCCAAGCGAGTAGTACACCTATAATAAGCACACTTAACATAGCAAAGCGGGCAAAAAAGCGTTTACCAATAAAGTACATAACAACCATTAAGCCAATCACTAAAGGCATGTCGTTCATAAAATTAAAAACATCAATACCAAAGGTAACAAGTACGCCGGCCAACATGGCGCACGCAAGCTCACTTGGAATACGGTTCATTATTTTTTCAAACCAGCCCGTCACCCCCGACAAAAAAACGAGCAATGCACTGAGCATGAACGCGCCAATAGCCTCGTTTAAGTTATACCCTTGTGCACTTGAAATCAGTAATGCAGCCCCCGTGGTAGACCACGCAATTAAAACAGGCACTTTGTAATAGTACGACAAACCTATTGACGTTGTGCCCATCACTAAACCGAGCATTAAAATCCAACTAGCTACTAAATCGGGCGTGCCTCCAAGGGTTATCACCACCTGATAAATCAATGCAATAGAACTCGAAAAACCAATAATTACAGCCACAAGTCCTGCTGTAATTCGGTTAAGCAACTGATCAGACACCTTCATAAATCCCTCGTAATGCCATTTATGCAGCACACAACATACGTGCCCGATAAATGCATTGCAATTAGCGATTAGTTTACAAAGAGTGAAAAAAATTCACTTTTTATTTTTCATTGTAATTAACGTCAAAAAGTCACTTTTAACCATTGTATTTAACTAAACAAACAAGTACCCACAAACGCGCCAAAGGCCGCATAAACCCTACAAAAAACCAATACTAAAAAGAGTGAAAAACATACCAAAAATAAATATCCTTATATTTTATAAGGAATTATGAAATTTAGAATTAATTCTTTTCGGTTACATTTATTATCTTGATCTAATCCATTTAATAATATAAAAAGTAACAAACAGTTAACTAAAAACACTAAAAGAGAAACAAATGAAGAGATCTGTCGTCTTACTAATTGCTATACCATTATCGGCATTTGCAGTTTATGGGCTATTTTTTAATGCAGATGAAACGGGCGAACCTATCGCGCCTGTTGCTATTGATTTTGTTCCTATTGATTTACAAAAAACGCGCAATACACATCCCCCTGCACCTATTGATATGAGTAAAGATCCAATTACCGTTAAACCCATTGTTGCCCCTGACAACAATTTACCGTTTGAAGAATTTGATGCCGTAAATCGCCTATCCGCCAAAGCAAAGCAAGTGCTCATAAACGCAAAAGTTTTACCTACCGACTTACATAACGAAGCCTACATTGAGTTTGATTTAAATTCTTTACAGGCTTTAGAAACTGGCGAAAATTTTGATTTAGCTATTCCGCAAACAGCCGAAACATTCACCGCAGAAGTGACTAATGTGGTTGAGTCTGAAAATGGCGATAAGAGCATATTTGGCAAAATAGTGGGTGTTGACGGTCGCATGCATAATACCGTTTTAACGGTAGGTAAAGATGCCGTATATGGTCAATTTACTGCGCCTTCTGGTAATTATGTATTCGAAAGTAAAGGTAAGTACGGATGGATTGCAGCAAAACGCGATTTATATAAAAGCCACATAGAGCATGATGTAACCGCACCAAAACCCAAATCAGATAAAAGCATCGATATATTTGCACCAAAAATTGATGGCTAACCAATAATCAAAATATAAAAAACAACTAAAGCCGCACTATAAGGCAGCTTTAGTGTGTCTGCTTTTTATGAGCTCAACCAAGTTAAAAACAAGTTCCAACCACAACAAGAGTAAGGAAATACAATAATGAAAAAAGTAATCACAACAACCGCACTGGCTGCGGCATTATGTGCAGCAAGTGTTGCACAAGCAGAAACAATCGATATCGGTATTTTATATACCGACCAATCAGCTGCTGCAACTAGCAATATTGACACTAAAATAAATCAACTAATTGCTTTTAGTAATCAGGTATATAGCCAAAATGGCGTTGATATAACACTACGCTTAGCTGGCAAACAAAACTTAGGTGACTACGCAGTAACACCGTCTGAGGATTGGTTAGATTCGGTAACAAATAGCAGCTACGTAGATGGTTTACGCAGCGATTGGAAAGCCGACATGATTGCCGTATTAGGTACTGGTCAAAGTGCTGGCAATGGGCTTATTTCATGTGGTTTAGCATGGGTTGGCCAAGGCACTAATGGCAATCTATACAGCTCAATGAGCAGCCGTATGTACTCAATCACTGCAATTGATTGTGGTGCAACGACATTTGTACACGAACTTGGTCATAACCA
Source organism: Pseudoalteromonas sp. SA25 (assembly GCF_011378705.1). Lineage (NCBI taxonomy): Bacteria > Pseudomonadati > Pseudomonadota > Gammaproteobacteria > Alteromonadales > Pseudoalteromonadaceae > Pseudoalteromonas > Pseudoalteromonas sp. SA25. Next base: position 75,420 of record NZ_WTKV01000019.1, read on the forward strand.
AGGTTTAGCGCATTCACGCAAACAAGGTGATACGTCTGGCGGTGTATATGTAGATGGCATGGGTCATGGCGTACAAAACGAGTTTGCAAGTATAATGGCTTACCCGCACGTTTACGGTAGCGCAACTCAGTACGATTACTTCTCTAACCCTGGCTGGAGCGTAAACGGTATTGCATTTGGTATTACAAAGCAAGCGCATGCAATTCGCACAGTTACTGCTACAAAAACAAGTATTGCTAACTTTAAATAAGCTGCCCAATAAAAAAGTGGGCTAAATAGCCCACTTTAAAGTTTTAACATGTTCTTCCCTGCAGAGCGCTTACGCGCTCTTTTAGATTAAGCTAATGCACAACGATTTTTTGCTTAATTGCTGGCATTAATGTTTTACCATTGCCATCTACTTTGTTTAACAATTTAAGTCCCATCACTTTTGCAAGTACTGGGTAAATATCAAGGTTATTTACTTCTTTAAGGCTTACACCTTGTTTAAATGCAGGGCCTACAGCAATAAATGATGCTGCCATATCCTCGGTATATGCATAACCGTGAGTCCCTAAATAGGTTGGTTTTTTACCATTGGTAAATACCGCTGGCGCTGTAGTTTGCACCACAATATCGCCTACGCGAGTGCCTTTATTGTAATGATACGCTGCTAATTGCTCGTCAGTTAATACTGCATAACGACCGTTTGACGCATCTCGTAAACGTGCTTTGTAACCTTCAATATCAGCGTTTTTAGCATCCGGTTGGGTATAAATAAGTAAACGTGGGCCAGTATTTTTAACTAAAAAGTTTTCATCTTGAGGCAGTGTGGTTACATCAATGCTTTTATCTGGATCTATACTCGTCATACCATGATCCGACACAATAACTAAGTTTACCTCTTGCTCTAATTTACTTAAGCGAGCTTGTAATTGCCCCATTAATTCATCAAGCTGTTTAACTGCATCACGCGTTTGTGGTGCGTCTGGCCCAAATTCATGGCCCATGCTGTCAACTAGCGAAAAGTAACTCGCAATAAAACGTGGGCGCTGTGCTTTTGGTAAACTTAACCACTGAATAATTTGATCAACACGGCTTTGGTAATCGCTGTATTTAGAATAGTGATAAAAGTAATCTGGTGTCATGCCGTTAAATAATGCATCTGACTCAGGCCAAAAATAAGTAGCCGATTTAAGTCCCTGCATTTTGGCTAAATTCCAAAGCGGAATACCCTTTACCCATGTGCTATCGCCCAATGCTTTGCCCATGCTGTAACAGTCGTTTTTACGCGCTTTATCACAAAAGCTATTATCAACAATGCCATGGTTTACTGGCAGTAAGCCCGTAATAATAGAAATATGGTTAGGAAACGTTTTAGTTGGATAAACAGGTATTAGTTTTTGTGCGCGAACACCGCGCTCGGCCATTGCTTTTAAATTTGGCGCGCCGTGTCTTTCAATATAATCCCAACGCAGGCCATCAATTGATACAAGCACCACAGTTTGCTCTTTTGCAGCAAATGCGCTGTTCATTCCTAACATTAGGCAAATTGATACTGCCTTTAAAATCCACTGTTTCATTATAAACACCTATAAATGCACAACAATTACTCAAAAAATTATTTTAAAGCAAGTTGTTACTTTATGATACAAACTGATAGATTAAACCCTGTATATTAAAGACAAATGACTATGTGCTAAAAACTATGCCAGTCATCAATTGTAAAAAAGGACAAGTATAAAGATGACCATAGATTTTAGTAAAAAAATAACGCCAGCACGAATGTACCGCACAACCTCTAACTTACAGATGGCGCTAGAAAGCGACCGTGGACGTATTATTAACAGTGCCGCTATTCGCAGGCTGCAGCAAAAAACACAAGTGTTTCCGCTTGAGCGCAACGCAGCTGTACGCTCTCGCCTTACCCACTCGCTTGAGGTACAACAGGTTGGTCGTTTTATAGTGCAACGTATTTTTGCTAATTTAAGCTACGAGCAACAAAAAGATTACGGCTTAACCGAGCTAGAGCGCCCGCTAGAAAGCCTAGTAGAAATGGCCTGCCTAATGCACGATATAGGCAACCCACCGTTTGGGCATTTTGGCGAAGCTGCTATTAACCACTGGTTTAATAACAACCTAGCAAGCGTAACACCCGAGCGCTGTAAAGAACCAAACACCGGTATAGGTGTTGTTTTTAAACACCTTGCGCTTGATATTTGTAACTTTGAGGGCAACGCCCAAGGCATACGTATAATTCATTCTTTGCAAACGCTTAATTTAACCTACAGCCAAAGTGCTGGTATTTTAAAATACACTCGCCCTGCTGGGCTTGATGTAAAAGACATTCCGCAAAATAAAAACTATTTAATGAAAAAAGTAGGTTACTACTACAGCGAAAAAAACTTTGTTGAAGCGCTACAAAAAGAGCTCACTATTGAGCCTTACTGCCGCCATCCTGCAAGTTACATAATGGAAGCCGCCGACGACATTTCGTATTGCCTAGCCGACATAGAAGACGCCGTAGAAAAAGACATAATAAGCACTGAGTTGCTGTGCGAAAAACTTAAAAGTAGTTACAAAAAAGTATTAATAAATCTATTAATCGACGACGCTCAACATCAAAATTTTGTAGACAAAGCCGTAGACTACGCACTAGAGCGTGCACAAGCACAACCCTATAATTTTAATAGTGAATTTTTTATATACCTGCGGGTTGCATTGCTACATCCGCTAGTAAATCACGCCGCAAAACGCTTTATCGAAAATATAGAACCTATTTACCATGGCGATTTTAACCAAGCGCTTTTAGAAGATAGAAGCCATCTACATGCAGTAACTAAAACACTAAAGCAGGTAGCGCTTGAGCATGTATTTTCAAACAAAGAAGTCGAAAAATTAGAGCTACAAGGGTATCGCATAATTAATGGTTTGCTCGATTGCTATAAACCATTACTGCTACTAAACAAGGATGACTTTAAGCGTGCACTAAATGGTGATTCACGTTTATTAATAGAGTCGCGACTTGTTAAAAAGCTCTCTAAAAAGCACTTAAACAGTTACCAACACGCAATAGATGCGATGCAAGAAGAGCCCGATCACTTTGCTGCATACGAGTTTTATTATCGTTGTAGATTAATCCAAGATTATATAAGCGGTATGACCGACCAATTTGCTTACGATGAATATCGTAGCCTTATGGCTATTGATTAGTTCTATTACTCTGGATAATTTTTAATTTTGCGCTTAAAATCAAACTATTAATATTTAAGCGCGCATAACTTCATGATATCAAAACTAATTAGATTTACCCTTTGCTTTGCCTTATTTTATAGTGCGCAAAGTGCTGCATACAACGAAGCTATGTGCATTTTAATTAAACAAGAAATGCAGCAAAATAGTAATAATAAAGCGAGTCAAAAATATCGTAAAGCTGCGCGTGATTACAAAAATAACTGTAATAAGCCAAAAGAAATTCAAGCACAACCTAAGCCCCAAATAATAGAGCCTGAGCCGACTATTATTACTCAGCCACAACCTAAAATTGTTGAACCTGCCCCTGTAATTAAACCTACTGAAGAAGCTGTTAAAGAAAGCATCAACGAGCAAACCCTTAATTTAACTAATGATCAAAAACAACAAATAAACGATCAGCTAAATACCAACAGTAACGAAATAGTAATTGATGCAGAGCCAACAAAAGCAGCACCCGAGCAAGTAGTTATAGAGCAAAAAAACGAAGCTGTGATAGAGCAAGTAAAACCGGCGACGCCAGAGCAAAGCGTTCAACCTACGCCTGAAAATCCTGTACTTGTAAAACCAGCACCGGTGTTAACTAAACCAGCGCCTGTAATTGCGCCGCAACCTGTAGCACAAAGCCCAAGCTCGTTACTTTTACCCACTTTAATACTTGTTATAGTGGTACTTATTGGCGCTATAGTAGTCGTGCGCCTGCGCCGTGCAAAACAAAGTAAAACGATGGCAGAACCGACTATAGCGGCTCCACCTGAAGTTAAATCAGAAAAAATTGCTACGCCAGCTAAACCTGAAATTAAAGAAACAAAGCCAGTACAAACAACAAAAGAGCCAAAGATTGAGCCTGTCGTCATTAACGAAGCAACTCAAAATAATAAAGCAGTTGAGAGCAGCGTAGCGACAAATGAAGAGTCAGTGGAACCTACTAACACAGCGCAGATCTCAGATGAGCAAAACAACGTAGTTACTCCATCGCAAACAAGTGAAATTGAGTCTGCACAAATGGAGCCAGCAGATACTTTAGAGCAAACAAGTACCGCTACGTTTAACGAAGTAAAACAAAAACCTGAACCTAATACCGCCGAGTTTGAAGCCGCCGCTAAAACAACCTTAGAGCGCATTAAAAATGCCAGCAGCTTTAATGAGCCAGAGGTACGCGACTTTGACCCAGATGCAAAGCCAGTAAAAAAACAACGTAAGCACTATACAGCGCAAGTAACGGAATCTGCGCCAATAGAAGCCGAACATAACACTGTAGAGCCGGTTATTACTACTCCTGAGCCAGTAACAGCGAGTGAGCCGGTTATAGATTTACACGCTCCAGAGCAAATATCTGACGCTCAATCGACTACGTATACAACCGAGCAAGACTTTAAAGAACCAGAGGTGCGTACATTTAACCCAGATGCACCATTACCTGGTGAAAAGCCGATGCCTAAAAAAGAAGACGCGATACCTGAGCAAGCACAAACAACACCGCTAGTTGATGAGCCAGTAATTGAGCCTAAAAAAGCGGTCAGTAACAATCCATTTGCTAACTTATCGTTAGACTCAAGCTGGGATCCTGACTCGGCTGAAAAGCCCAAAATAGAAGAGAAAAAACGCGCCCCTAAATCACAAGCATTAATAGATGCAGAAGAACGCGCTAAAAACATGCAAACCAAATAGTAAGTTTTAAAGTAGCGCCTCATATTTGAGGCGCAGTTTTAGTAACCAAATAATTAACTGCTTTTTTACCCCATATTACTTACACTCTTATCCCATCCTAAAATGCGCCCTAGTAATTAGAAGCTTCACTCTCGCGCAAACAAGCTCTGCGCCTAGTGCAATATTCAAGCTTGAGAGTCTTTTGTAAGCCTACAACTTGTTGACGCGATGGGTGCAGAGCATACATTTAACAGGTGGTATTTTTAGACTGGAGTTTACGGCTACGTTATACGTAGCCTTAAATTAAGCTAACTTGGTCAACATGCCCTAATTAAAAGTCCTAGTTAACAGCCCTAGCGGTACGTTTATTTTTAAGCTTTAACCCGCCAATTAATAGCAGTGGCCCTATAAACATAGCAAGTCCATACACGCCACCGGTAACCGCGTATTCTGGTTTATTCAAAAAGCTAATAGCAATTAAAATAGCTAACGATGCATTTTGAATTCCAACCTCAATTGAAAGCGTCAGCGAATCAGTTAAATTTAATTTTGAACACTTAGCAATTAACCAACCAACAACCATTGAACCAATATTAAGTGCTATGCACGCCCAAAATACATCGTTAAATGAGCTAACTAATAAATCGCGCTCTTTTATTACTAGTGCGGCAATCATCATAAGCATAAAAAACAACGAGAAGCGTCTAAAAAACGGCTCTGCTTTAATGGCAAAATCACTTTTAAAGTGACGTAACCAAATGCCTATAGCAACTGGCACTAAGGTAATAAAAAATAGCCCTAATGAAGTAGTTAAAATAGAAAAAGTAGCATCGTCTGCTGGGGCAAACTGACTCATAGCAAAGCCAATAATAAACGGTGTGGTTATTATACTAATTGCGGTAGAGGCAGCGGTTAAACTTACCGAAAGCGCTAAATTAGCTTTAGCAAGCTGGCTTACTACATTTGACATAGTACCGCCGGGGCAGGCAGCTAATATCATTAAACCAATAGCGATAGGCGTTGGTAGGTTAAGTAAATAACACAGCCCTAATGCTAATAAAGGCATTGCTACAAGTTGGCCTATTAAACCCATAACAATGGCAAGCGGGCTTTTAAATAGACGAGTAAAATCGTTTGTTGTGAGCCCAAGACCCATACCAAACATAATAAGTGCAAGAGCGAGCGGAAGTATTACTTCAGTTAATATAGATGCATTCAAATTAGACAGCCTCGTTTGTTATTGTTTTTAATTGGAGTGTTAATTTTTAAGTTAACTGTAACGCCTCTTTGCAATAGCTAGAAGCATTACTTATTTAAAATAGTAGCAATGCGTTTACCCAGTTCCGGAAGTACATCTTGCTCAAACCATGGATTCTTTTTGAGCCATATATTATTACGCGGACTGGGGTGTGGAAGCACTAAATAATTTGGCCAATACTCACGCCACGATTTTACTAACTCCGTAAGTGGCATTTTTTTAGTCTCCGGTAAATGATACGCCTGCGCGTATTTACCTAATACTATTGTCAGCTCAATATTTGGTAGTGCAGCCAATAATTGCTCGCGCCATGCTGGGGCACATTCTTTTCTCGGTGGTAAATCACCCGACTTACCCCTACCCGGATAACAAAAGCCCATAGGTAAAATGGCTATATTATTAGCATCGTAAAATTCATCACGTGTTAGCCCAAGCCATTCTCGCAGGCGGTTTCCGCTTGCATCGTTAAACGGCACGCCTGTTTCGTGAACTTTTATACCCGGTGCTTGGCCCGCGATTAAAATACGTGCGTTTGGTTTAAATTGTATTACAGGTCGAGCCCCTAAAGGTAAATGAGGATCACAGATCACGCATTTACTAACTTGGTCTATTAATTGGTGACTATTCATGTTTATTTGGCCTTAAATGCTTAATTTTTATCCTAAATGGCCATTTAGGATAAATGAGTTGGTAAAAAATCGGTTTATTTTATCTAAAATGGCGATTAGTTAGTAAAATCCTGATCTTTAAGCCTAAATGTCCTACAGCCCTTATAGTACCTAGTGTTCTTTCGCCCATACCGCAAATTCGTTACCACTTGGTTCTGTAAAGTGAAACCGACAACCGCCAGGAAACTCAAAAATAGGTTTTAATATTACTCCGCCAAATGTCTCTACTTTTTTAAAGGTTGCGTGTATGTCGTCGCTATAAAAAATAAGTAATGCTGCCCCATGCTGAGTTAGTGACTTTAATGGAGCCTGAAAAATCCCACCATCTAACCCCTGCCCACTAAATGCCGTGTATTCTGGGCCGTAGTCAGTAAACTGCCAATTAAATACATGACTAAAAAAGGCCTTAGTTGCGGGTAAGTCGCATGCTGGAAACTCAACGTAATTTAGTTTTTCGTGATCGCTCATCGTTATTTCACTCTTTATTTTTACTCAGTTTATTAACCTTAAGCTTTACATACAGCCTGTGCAATATCATTAAACAATAACAGATCAGTATTTTACTAAGTAATTAAGTAAGTAAGCATAATTTACTTAAAAGTTAATGACTACAAATGAGAATAGCTATCTTTTGTATTTGTAACATATATAATAGCGCCTTTGTTTTATCCTCAGCTTTAAATAAAGGGATTAATTAACTATGCAGGCACCTTTGCACAGTGCGCCATTCGATAAGGTTAACGTAATTGCGCTTATAGTAAAAAGCGTAAGCAGTTATCGAGTTTTGGTATTTTTACGTTTTTTTATTGCCATAATTGGTGGCTATGCCTTTACCTCTGCAAGTACTGCGTTATTAAGTTTTGTATTGCCAATAGCTAAGCAAGACGCTGTACTGTTTAGTGTTTCAATCAGCATTTTAATTTATGCCGTAGTATTTATTTATGCCTTTAGCGTTAAATCATTAAGAAAAGTTTGGATCAGTATTTTACTAAGTACAGGTGCGTTTATCGGATTGCTTGTATTACTAAAGGGTTGGGTATGAAAGACAGCTTTTTCAGATCGATGACTTGGTTACACACTTGGGTAGGGTTACTCGTTTGTTGGTTATTATATTTAATATTTTTTGCAGGAACACTTAGCTTTTTTAGAGACGAAATAACGCTGTGGAATCAACCTGCCATACATAATGTACAAGCCCAAACACAGCGTATAGAAGCGCAAAAACAACAAATAATTACAGGGTTCGATTACTTAGCTAACCATGGAGCTAACTCATCAAGCTGGCGTATTACATTACCTGAGCCGCGTATTCCTTATTTAATTTATGGTTATGCAAAGCCAAAAGAGCCAGGCCAGCGCCGCAACCAGTTTAAAAACACACAGTTAAACCCTAATACCATGAAAGAGCTTGAACCCTTTGTAGATACTAAAGGTGGTAACTTTTTTTATCGGCTGCACTATGATTTACATTACATGGATGCAATAACCGCACGCTGGATTGTGTGCTTTGCTAGCTTTTTTATGCTAATTGCTATTATATCGGGCGTGGTTATTCATAAGCGTATTTTTAAAGATATGTTTAGTTTTAGACGTAATAAAGGTAGTCGTACGTGGTTAGATGCCCACAATTTAAGCTCTGTGCTTGCCCTGCCTTTTCATTTAATGATTACTTACACGGGCATGATTACGCTCATATTTATGTTGTTTCCCTACCCTGCGCAAACGTCTTACGATAACGGCATGCGTGGCTTTTTTAACGATGTAACCCCTCGCAACACCATGACCGATAAAGCCCAAGGCGAATCGTCAATGGTGCCGATTCAAAGCATTTTGGATCAGGTTTATACTAAGTGGCCTCATGCAGATATTACTCGCGTACAAGTTAACCAACCAAATATGGCAGCTTCAACAATTACCGTATTGGTAAGCGCAGGTAAAACACTGCGTGACCAAGCACCACGCTTAATATTTAGTGGTGCTACAGGGCAAATGGTTGCTAAAACTGATGACGAGCTAACTAGCAGCAAAGCGCTTTACGAATCACTTAATTCAATGCATACAGGGCGTTTAGCTATGTGGTTACTGCGTTGGTTATACGTATTAGGCGGTATTGCAGGCTGTGTAATGATTGGCTCTGGCTGTATTATGTGGGCTAAGCGAATTCGCGAGCGAACTAAAAATAACGTTAAACCTTCGTTTGGTTTAAAACTAGTTGAAGGGTTAAACCTAGCCACTATTATGGGACTTCCACTGGCAACGTGTGCATTTTTTATTGCTAACAGACTACTTAGCCCAACTACCGCAGAGCGCGCCGATAAAGAAATACTCGCGTTCTTTTTAACATGGCTAGCGGTTGCTCTTTTAGCACTTATAAAGCGCGACACACTGCAATGGCGAGTTATGGCAGCTATAAATGCTGCTGCATGTTTAAGCGTACCGGTTATTAATGCACTTACAACTAACGGTAATATAGTTAGCTATTTGATGCACAAACAGTGGGCTTTATTTACTTTTGATGCACTGTTTTTGTTATTTAGTATATTATTTTTTATACAAACCGAAAAATTACGTACTGCTAAAAACAACTCAAAAATAATCAGCCCTAGTCAATCTAATAACCTCAAAAGGCAAAAACCATGATTGATTTACTTGGGTTTAGCCTATGCCTGCTCAGTTTTAACTGTTTTGCGCTGGCTAAGTATAATCATTTTAAAGATGTATTTAAAAAACGCCCTACAGAATCCCAACGTAAAAAGCTGCTATTAGCTGCTTGGATCAGTATTTTACTAAGCTTGGTGCTTTGTATAGTTACTCAAGGTGGATATGGAACATTACTATTTTGCGGGTTTATGAGCCTAAGTGTCTTAATTATAATGGTTTTTTATAATTTTTTAGTAGGCTACGTAAAGTGGTTTAGTGTTTTAAATAGCGTGTTAGTTGTACTAAGTGGGTTGTTTTTAGCGTTAAACTAGCCTTAGTTAGTAAAAACGTGATCCGTTATTTTCTCATATATTAGGCAAAAAAAATGGCAAGCTATATAGCTTGCCAACAATAGGGGATATTCAGTGTTTCCAATACTTACTGTCTCACGGCAAGTACACACAATATAACCATAATATATTTAAGTTACTTTACAGTTAGGTGACTCTTTTATTACTACTGTAAAGGGGCTTTACATTGTTTATTGCTCAACCCAAATTATTTCATCAGTAGCAAAGCCCAACTCTTTAGCTTTAGTTAAAAAGTGTTCTTTAAGCTCTTTGCTAACCGTTGGTGTACGCGATAAAAACCACAAGTAATCTTTGTTGTAACTGGTTATAAATGCATATTGATAATCGGGTTGGTCAAGTTCAAAAATCACGTAAGCGCCATAAAATGGACCAAAAAACGAGACTTTAAAATGTCCGGTGTCAGTGCCCTCAACAAACTTGGCCAAACCTTCGGCGTCATCCCATTTTTTATCATCCGTTAAATACCCTTTGTTAAGGACCTTTACTGTGCCGTCGTCGTTAATTGAATAAGTCGCGGTAACTTGCTCCATACCTTCTTCAAATGAGTGGTTGAGCCGCGCTATTTCAAACCATTTGCCTTTATATTTTTGTATATCAAAGTTTTTAACGGGTGTTATTCCCTCAGGAGGGCTGGTGCAAGCACTAAGAAAAAATAGCCCTGTAATAAGTAAACCGTATTTAATAGCCTTCATGTAAGCTCCTTTTTAAATTACATAAATAGTACGTATTATCTAAATATAGATGGATATAAAGTTTGCTAGCCGATTAAAAAATTTTGCTATAGGATCATATTAATTCTAAAGCAATAAAAATGACCATAGCATGAAAATTTGGGTAGATGCAGACGCGTGTCCTGTTGTTATAAAAGAAATACTTTTTAGAGCTGCAGAGCGTATGAAAATCGAGACTATTTTAGTAGCTAATCACGCAATGCGTATTCCGCCGTCAAAATACATAAGCCGCGTTCAAGTATCGTCGGGGTTTGATGTAGCCGACGACGAAATAGTAAAACGTATTGAAAAAGGCGATTTAGTTATTACGGGCGATATTCCGCTAGCAAGTGAAGTAATTGATAACGGCGGGCAAGCACTCAACCCGCGTGGCGAGCTTTATACCACCGAGAATATCCGCTCAATACTTAACGTGCGAGACTTTATGGATACCATGCGCTCAAGTGGCGTAGAAATGAGTGGTGGGCCGCCGCCACTTAGCCAAACCGATCGCCAAAACTTTGCAAATAACCTCGACCGTATTTTAGCGCAAAACAAGGCTAACTAACTTGAATACCCAATTAGTTGGCTTAGGTGATACGCAATTTAGCGTGGCGGTATACGTAGCAAAAGCGCCGCCAATGCCGTTTTTTGAAACACTCGAATGCCTTGAGCCGGTTATAAATGAGCAAATAAATACCATAAACCAGCACTGTGGTAATGGTTGGCGCAAAGTGTTTAACGTGTACGCAAAAGTGCTATTTGCCCTGCCAAGTGAGCATTATTCATTTGCCAAACAAGCCCCTACTTGGCAACAATATCGGGATGAGTTTTTACTGCAAAAAAACAGTAAAACCGCCCTGCTATTTAGCGCGCCTGACACTACTATTACTTGCCCAGATAAGGCTACTAGCAATAAAAACCAGCTACATATAATTGCTGGGCGTACGCACGCTAAAAACTTACTTCAGCAAGGTAAGCTTAATGCGCAATTTAATTGGCTAGACGACGAGTTTGCAATTGATACAACCAACCACATTATTGTTTGCCCGTATTTTGATTACAGACAGTTAAGTAATATAAAAATAGCGAGGCTTAGCGAACTAGTCGCGCAGCTAAAAATCACTAAATAACACATTGTAGGGAACGACCATGGCCGGAATTTTAGAGTTAAACGAATTATTAAAATCAATGCAGCCAGCGCTTAAGCAAGGCGAGTATATTTTTTGTTGCTTAGCAGGCTCACTTGCCGATTATGTTCATTTAGAGCCACTTGCCACTTATGTTGAAGAGGAAGGGCTAACCCTTATTTTAAAAGCTGAAACCGCCGATAAAGCAGGTATTACTTACGAGGGTAAATATAATTTAATTACTCTTAATGTACATTCAAGCTTAGAGGCCGTTGGGCTAACTGCTGCGGTATCTGCAAAGCTGACTGAGCATGGCATTAGCGCTAATGTAGTAGCTGCGTTTTATCACGACCATATTTTTGTACAAACAGATAAAGCACAAGCTGCAATGAAAGCGCTTGGAGAGATTGGTTAGGATTGCTGGCACAGCAATGATCTGAGTGATGTGGATATTAGAGCGTCGGGTGGCGCTTCGCTTAACCGACCTACGTATAAAATAAAAGCGTGGTGTAGAGAGGTTTACATAAAAACACCGAGTTTGTTCACTCGGTGTTTTTATTGGTGCTGAATCGCGGGTGCTTGTTCAGCTTGTTAAACTTAAACTACATACCCACTAAAACCTAGCGCTTTAAAATACAGCTTCGGAATGCCAAATTTGCACTCATTTAGCAGTTCGCTAAAGCGCATTCTATCTAGCGGGTAAAACTCATTTTCTAAGTCGTGCCCTGTTTGTGTTTTACCTGTTTCGGTTAAACCCAATTGCGCGCACGTTGTAAGCTGAGCTTCGCGCTCAAATGAAGTTTCAGGGCGCATTAAATCTGCAATATAAAGGTTGGCGTCTTTTTTAAGGCTTCCTTTAATCGCTTTTAATAACTCTTTTTTATCGCCATTATCTTGTACAAAATGCATTACCAATAAACATAAAACGGCATCGGCTTTAACCGATAATTTATTAACAGGTCCGTTGTGAATATTAACGCGGCTTGCTATGCTTTGCTCATCAAATTGCTGCTTCGCGATAGCAAGCATATCGGCTGATGTATCTTGCGCGGTAAATTGCCATGTAGGGTTTAATGCAGCCAGTGCAAGTACTTCTTTGCCTGTGCCTGCCCCTACTACTAAAATATGCGCATTATCGCTTAGCGTTGCTTTTAGCTGTGCGTTAGTGAGCTGATGTAATAATTCATAACCAGGAACTAAACGGGTTATACGGCTATCGTATTGTGTTGCTTGCTCGCCTGTAAACGTTGGCATTGTATCTCCTTGTTTTCAGTAATGTTGCTTATAAAACTTCAACTGTGGAATATCCACCTGGCTTTTTGGCTACATGCACTTGAGTGGCTACACGCTCGCTCATTTGTGTTACGTGCGATATAACGCCTACTTTTCTGCCTTGTGCTTGCAAAGAATCCAAAGCGTCCATTGCAATGCTTAGGGTTTCGCTGTCTAACGTACCAAACCCTTCGTCAATAAACAAAGAATTGATTTGTACTTTGTTTGACGAAAGCGATGCTAAACCAAGTGCAAGTGCGAGCGATACTAAAAATGACTCCCCGCCTGAGAGTGTATTAACAGAGCGTTGCTCGTCGGCCATGTCGCGGTCAATAATTGCAATGTCGAGTGTTTGCGCTATGGCGGTTAATTCGTAGCGTTTATTGAGCGTTTTTAAATGGCTGTTGGCATAATGCAGTAATATTTTTAACGTTTGTGTTTGCGCTAAGTTACGCATGGTTTTACCCGTTGCATCACCCAAGACTTTATTAAGCAAATGCCACTGTTCAACCAGCGTTTTAAGTTTAGTTAACTCAGCCTGCTTACCTTCAAGCGCTTTTGCGTTTTGGTTGTGTTGCTCAATAGCGGTATTAGTTGCTAGTAATGAATTTTGCAGCTGCGTTTGTTGCTCGTTTAAGCTGCTTAGTTGCGTACTTAAAGCCTCTGCACTTTGCGTTGGTTTATCGCTACTGTTGTGTTTTTCAAGCGTAAGTTGCTGCTGTTTTAATGCGGCGTTTGCATCTGTTAGGGCTTGAGTTAACTGCTCGTGCTGAGTTAAATGCGCTTTAATAGTCTCGCTACTAAGCGTTAGTAAAATTTTGACCTGTTCGTGCGTTGCATTGCTATATTGCGCTTTAAAGTCAGTAAACCACTGGTTATAACGTGCCTCAAGCGTTGCTAGCTCTTGGCTGTTTTCAAGTAAGCGTTGCTCTACATTTTTAAGCGTTATGGCGTGCTCATCTCGTTGTTTTATAGCGTCGTCATATGCTTTTTGACTCGCTTGAACCTGCGATTGCAGTTGCTCTTGCGCACTTGTAAGTTTTGCTTGGTAGTCGTCTGCACTTATTTGCTCGTTATTAAATAAAGCTAAGCGCTCACTTTGTACAGTGCTTAGTAAATTTTTAGCTTTTACAAGCTCTTCATTAAGTGCTTTTAACGACTGCTCGTTGTTACTTATAAGCGGTGTGAGCTGCTTTATTTGTTCATTAGCTGTGTCTTGACGTTTTTGGCTTTGCTCAAGTTGCGTTTGAGTTTGCTGATACTGCGTAACCTGCTCGTGCAGCTCGCTAAGTTCAAGCGTATTGGCTTGTAGTTGCTGCCAAAAATCACTATTTTCAAATTGGCTATTGAGCGTTGTACCGAGCTCGTTAATTTGCGCACTAAGCTCGCTTTGCTTACTCGTTATTTGGTTTTGCTGATGTGTAAGCTCAAGGTGTTTATTACTAAGTTGCTGCTGTACTTGCTGCTCTGCTTTAAGTGCTGCAAGTAGCTCATTTACTTTAGTTTGCAGTGTACGTTGACGTTTTTGCTGCTCAAAGTATTGCGCTTTTTGCTCCGTTAACTGCTTATAAGTTACTTCAAGCTGATCAGGCGTTAAGTCGTTAAGCTCTGTACGTGCGCCTTGCATGGTATTTTTAATGTCGAGCTGTTTGGCTTTTGCTGTTTGTATTACTTGCTCAAGTTGTCCGTGTTCAGCAGTTAATACGGCGTGTTGAGTTTGGTGCTTATGCAGCTCGCTTTGTGCATGGTCAAATTGCTTTTTAGCTATATTAAAAGCATTTTCAAAATCAGTAATTAAGTTATTTAATTGCTGATTTTGATTTACCGCATACGGGTGCTCAGTTGCGCCACACACTAAACAAGGCTCATTAGGGCGAAGCTCTGTGCGTAAATGTTCTACGTTTTCGCTGGCTCTTAAGCGCGCTTGGTTGAGTGCGTACTCGCTACCTTTAAGCGCTTGCTCGCTGGTTATTAAATGCTGATTAAGTAAAGCATGGGCTTGCTGGCTTTCATTTAACTGCTGATTAAGTACTTGTTGGCGTTGAGTGCTTTGTTTTAGTTCTGCGTTAAATTGCCCGTAGCGCTCTCGCTGCTCTTTTAAGTAATCAATACTTTTTAGCTGAGCGTCACAGTGCTCTGCATTAAATTCATTAAGCTGAGTATTTAATGCCTGTAAAGTTGATTGCTCACCACTAAGTGCCACCTCGCACTGCTGCACTTTATTATTTTGCGCATTTAAAAGATCGCTCTGACTTGCAAGCTCGCTATTAAGAGTTTGGCTTTGTGCAAGGTTTGCGGTTAATTGCTGCTGTGCATTTAAGTAGGTATTAAAGCTTTGCTGATAGTAGCTCCAGTCTTTTGCTAAAACATGCAGCTGTGCATGCTCATTAAGCCATTGCTGGCTTTTAGTTGATTCGGTATTAGCGAGTTCAAGCTCGCTATTGCTTTGTTTAAGCTGCTGTGTGAACTCATCAAACTGAGATTGCTCTTTGGTTATTTGCGACTCAGTACCTTTTACAGCTTGAGTTTGCAAGGCAATATTGCTGTCGAGCTCTCGCGCTTTAGCTATAACGGGCGCTGCATTTTGTTTTTGCTCATTGGCGTTATTAAGCAGCTCGGTATGCTTAGTAAGCGCGGTATTACGCTCGTTAATTACCGCTAAATGATCAACACTTTTAAGCGATGTTATTTGCTGATCCAAAGCCGTATTTTGATCGGTTAACAAATTAAAACGGCTGCGGTTATCTTTTATTTCAAGCGCCTGCTTGGCTTGTTTTGCCTGCTCGCTTTGTGAGGTAATACTTTCAAGCGCTGAGCTTGCTTGTTGCTGGGTTTGCTGTGCTTGCAGTAAGTTTTGCTCAAGTACTGTAGCTTGCTGATACCAGTTAAGTGCTTTTTCGGTTTTGGATAGCTCTTTTTTAGTGTGTTCGGTTTGCGCTTTTAAATCGGTTAACTTGGTTTGTTGTAGCTCAAGTTCTTCTGGTGCTAGCAAAGTATAGCTTTGAAGGCCTGCTTTAAGCGCTTCAAGCTTTGCTACTTGCTCTTTATGACGTTCAAAAATACGCACGCCAATACGGCTAAATTTATCGGTACCTGTTAAGCACTCTAAAAGTTGCGCTCGCTCATCGCCAGTGGCTTTTAAAAACGCAGCAAACTCATGTTGTGCTAAAAGTACGGCACGGGAGAACTGCTCAAAGTTAAGCCCTATTTTACTCTCGACTTCTTTTATTGTGTGGCTTTTGTCAGCTATAAGGGTTTCGTCTGGCAGGGTTACTAAAGTGTGCTCTGCTACTTTAAGTTTGCCTGTTACTTTTTTATGGGTCCGTGCAATTGTATAGCGCGCACGATAAAGCTGTTTATCTTGTCCTAAAAAGTCGACCTCGGCGTAGCCTTCCCATGTACCTCTGCGTAGCAAGTTTCGCGCATCATTAAGCTTAATGCTGTCGCCGTTAAACTCAATTAAGTTACCTTTATCACCGCGCAGCCTCGCTGTTTTTGTATAAAGGGCTAAACAAATGGCATCTAAAAAGGTACTTTTACCAGCGCCAGTATCGCCAGTAATGGCAAATAGACCTGCGTCTTTTAATGGAGCTTTAGTAAAATCTATTTCAGCGTCAACTATTGAGGCTAAATTATGAATACGAACTGCGGTTATTTTCATAGTTGTTCCTGCTCCGTTAGCTCGTTTATCACGTCACTTAAAAGTGCTTTTAGCTCATCGGGTACGCTTTGCCCTGCCATGTCTTTATCGTTTGCGAATGCTTGTTCTAATAGGTTTAGTGGATTGAGCATTTCAACTTCGCTTAAATCTTCAAATACGGTGTTGTCGTCATTTTGCGCTGATTGCTCACGTACACGTTCAATACCACAAAATTTAATATGCTTGCCTTCAAGTGCTTGTTCTATTTGTTCTCTGAAGGTGGTGTCGGTATCGCTTGATTTAAGCTTTACACGTAAATAAGGCGCTATTATATTTTGTGCGGTGTCGAGCGCTTTAATTTGCTCGCATAGTTCGCTTAATGGTACACACTCCCCTTTTGGTAAAATAATCACATCGGCAGAGCGCGGAATGTAAAGGGGGTTTACAGTTGTACTAATATGTTGTTTTTCATCAATAATAAACTCAACAACATTTACTTGGTGCGTGTAGTTACGTTCTGAAAACGACATAGGGATAGGTGTGCCGCTGTAGCGAATAACATCACTTTTAGCGACTTGTTGCGCTTTGTGTAAGTGCCCAAGAGCGACGTAGTTGGCTTGTTTACCAAATACATTGGCTGAAATAGACTCTTCACCACCTATTACTAAGTTACGCTCAGAATCACTTGAAATATCCCCGCCTTTTGCGTGTAAATGCCCCATAACTATTAATGGTGAGTTTTGCTCATTCTCATTAAGAGCTTGCTTTAGTGCAAGCTCGTAAGCTTTTGAAACGCCTTGAGCATAACTAGGGCCGCTTTCGGTTTGGCTAAGTAAACTTACATCACTTGCACGCAAAAATGGCATAGCGACGATTACAGCGCGTTTACCATTGGTATTTATGGTAATAACAGTTTCATCGGGTGTTGCGACATCAAAGCGCCCTACTACGTGAGTATCAAACTGTGCAAGTAATGGCTGAGCTGCCAAAATACGATTTGCAGAGTCGTGGTTACCCGCAATAATCACTACGTGTAATAGTGGGCATGCTTTTTTGGCGTCTTTAATAAATTGATAAAGCTGATTTTCGGCGCTAGCACTTGGTGTCGCTGTATGATAAATATCGCCCGCAACTAAAAGTAAGTCTATTTGTTGTTCAACAAGAGTGGCTAATAACCATGTAAAAAAAGCTTGATGTTCAACACGGCGATCGTGTTCGTAAAATTGTTGGCCAAGGTGCCAATCTGAGGTGTGGAGGACTTTCATGTCGCGCTCTTAATAAAACCGTAAGAGCGCCAATATACCCAAGGCTGTTAAAGATGCAAGCCTAAGGCATGCATTACGTTAGGTTAAACTGTACCAAGCTGAAAAAACAACCGGTAATGCTAAAAGTGCCATTAATAATGGAATTTTTAACGTTTTAGTTTGTTTTGCGTGTAGCGCCTTTAGTGCATTAGTTTCGTTGCACGCTGCTACTTTATCGATATAAAAATAACCCGAATCGAGATACTGCTTACAGTTATTCTCACTTGCTGGAATCGCAATTAGTTCTTGTTGTTTTTTTAGGATGTAAAAATCCATAAGCCCACCGCATTTCTTGCTAGTAATCGATATTAATTTGAGGATAAATGTGACGAATTTATTTGCCTCAAATAAAAAGGTTGGCGATTTTAAATATAAACAGCACTAAAGATCAACCTAAAATTACACTATTTGTCATTTATCGTACAAATAGCGAATATTAATGAAGTTCGGCAATATTTGAGCCAATTATTTACTCGTTTCACTGTGTTTTTGTTCAGTAGAAAGGGCTTTTAGGCCATTTTACTTGTTGCGAATTAGTAATACTTATACGTAGGATTAATGGTTTACCTGGTAATGCCAAAGCAATACTTTTTTAGCAATATATATAAAATGAATGATATTTTTTTGAGTTCTGGGACTTTGTATTTAACCGATCAAAACCATTATTAAAACCCAATTTTGTAAACCCCCTTTACAGTTTTTATCTATTCGTATTTTGTTACAAAATAATTGTATTTTTCAATCTAAAAAACTAAGTGAACATCACCCTAAAAATACGGTACTTGGTCGCTAATTTATTGAAGCTAACTGGTATATTTGTCAAAGTACGCTCACAAAATTATATTAGGACTAACAATGAAAAAAATAGGTCTTACGCTAAGTGCTTTTGTATTGCCGTTCGCAATATCGAGTGCAGCTATGGCGTCTTCGGTTGAGCAAACAAAAGGTTCTTTTGTTGATAAATTTCGTCAATTAGACGAAGCACTTCCTACACCCAATGTTTATCGTAGTGCCGCTGGCGAACCAGGTGAAAAATACTGGCAGCAACGTGTAAATTACGATATTGATGTGAAGCTAGATGAAAAAAAGCACCGCATTACCGGTAGCCAAAGCATTGAATATAAAAATAACTCACCACATACGCTTAAATATTTATGGTTACAGTTAGATCAAAATATTTTTAAAAGCGATTCAATTGCCGAAACAACTAAAACGTTTAAAAGCACTTTAGAAAGCCTACCAGCTCAAAAGCCCGCTAAATTAAGTTTAGGTGAATTACGTCGTCAGCAATTTATGAGCGACAACGAACTCGGTTATACAATCAGTGGCGTAAAGGATGACGATGGTAAAGAGCTACGCGTAACTGTAGTTGATACCTTAATGCGCATCGATTTAAACGAGCCATTAAAACCAGGTAAAGAAGTAGAATTTAGCATGAACTTTGCCTTCAACATTGTTGAAGAGGATGCAGTGGGTGCACGTTCTGGTTACGAGCACTTTGAAGAAGACGGCAATGACATATTCTTAATTGCTCAGTGGTTTCCTCGTTTAGCCGCTTATACCGATTACGAAGCATGGACAAACAAGCCATTTTTAGGCTCTGGTGAGTTTACGCTTGAGTTTGGTGATTACGATGTTGAGATTACTGTTCCGGCAGATCACATTGTATCGGCAACAGGTAAACTTGATAACGCGAGCAAAGTACTTACAAGTACTCAGCGTAAACGTTTAAAGCAAGCCGAAACATCTAAGCGTCCTGTGTTTATTGTTAACGCAGAAGAAGCGCTAGAAAACGAAAAAGAAGGCACCGACAAAACTAAAACGTGGCACTTTAAAGCGCAAAACGTACGTGACTTTGCTTGGGCGTCGTCTCGTAAGTTTATGTGGGATGCAAAGGGTTATCAACAAGGTGGTGACGTTCAGCCTTTAGTTATGGCAATGTCGTTCTTCCCTAAAGAAGGTGGTGACTTATGGGAGAAGTACTCAACTGAAGCTGTAGTACACACAATGGAAGTGTACTCTAAGTATTCTTTTGACTACCCATACCCAACTGCGCAATCGGTAAATGGCCCTGTTGGCGGTATGGAATACCCAATGATTACCTTTAACGGCCCGCGTACTAAGTTACAAGATGATGGTACACGTACTTATTCTCAAGCTGAAAAGCGCTTTTTACTTGGCGTAGTTATTCATGAAGTGGGTCATATTTACTTTCCAATGATTGTTAACTCAGATGAGCGCCAATGGACGTGGATGGATGAAGGCTTAAATAGCTTTTTAGATGGCGTTGCTGGTCGTGAATGGGATCCTACTATTCCTTGGGGTGTTGAGCCTCGCGATATAGTGAGCTACATGAAGTCTGAAAACCAAGTACCTGTTATGACTCAGTCAGACAGTGTATTACGCTTAGGTCCTAATGCTTATACTAAACCTGCAGCAGCCCTTAATATTTTACGTGAAGTAATTTTAGGTCGTGACTTATTCGACTTTGCATTTAAAGAGTATGCTCAGCGCTGGAAATACAAGCGCCCTACTCCAGCTGATTTTTTCCGTACAATGGAAGAAGCCTCTGGTGTTGATTTAGATTGGTTTTGGCGTGGCTGGTTTTACACCACAGACCATGTAGATATCTCTTTAGATAAAGTATATCAACTACGTTTAGACACTAAAAACCCTGATATTGATTACAGCCGTTTACGTGATATTGAAGCAGACAAACCTACTTCATTATTTGTTGAGCGTAACCGCGCACAAGGTAAAAAAACATGGGTTGAGAAAAACTCTGATGTTACCGATTTTTATGACGAAAACGACCGTTTTACTGTAACCAATAAAGAACGTAACTCGTACAATAAGTTTTTAAAAGGCTTAGAGCCGTGGGAGCGTAAAACGCTTGAGCGTGCTTTAGAAGAAGATAAAAACTATTACGTTATGGAATTTTCAAACCTTGGTGGTTTGGTAATGCCTATTTTATTAGAGCTAACATATGAAGATGGCACTAAAGAAGAGCGCTATATTCCTGCTGAAATTTGGCGTCGTAATTATAAAAACGTTCAAAAGCTGATTGTTACCGATAAAAACAAACCGCTTGTATCAGTTACTGTTGACCCAGGCTGGGAAACAGCTGACGTAGATGTTGAAAACAATAACTACCCTCGTCGTATTATTCCTTCACGTATTGAAGTGTTTAAAAAGGAAAAGAGTAAAGCTAAAGTAAGTCGCGATATCATGCAAGATATTAAAACTGAGCTTAAAACTGATGAGAAGAAAGACAAAAAGGATGACGGTGAGGAGCAGCAATAATGCGCTTTTTGCTTATTATTGTTTGCCTTTTAGTTGCTGCGCCAAGTATGGCGCATCAACTAAAGTCGTCAGTTACAACCGTGCTTTTTAATAAACGAACGCATAATGTTGAATTAATGCATCGCTTTTATTTACATGATACCGAACACGCCGTAGGAACATTGTTTAAAGGCAAAATTGATATTATTAGTAATAAAGCCGACCAACAACGTTTTGCTAAGTATGTTGAATCGCATGTTGCTCTACAAACGTTAAGTGGCGAACCTTTACCACTTAGCTTTGTAGGGGCACAAGTTGATGGTAAGTTTTTTTGGGTTTACCAAGAAGCACCAATTCCTCAAAATATTGAAGGAATTAAAATGAGTAATGGCGCACTTCGTGATTTATGGCCATCTCAGGTAAATATGGTAAACGTTGAGGGCAAAGGTAAGATTAAAACTTTAAACTTTGCTCAAGATGATACTTGGCTCGAAGCCCGCTTTGAGCAAAATTAATATTTAAAACTTCCCCAACCGACGCGCACAGCAGTTTATGTGCGCGTTTTCTTCATACGTTTAAACTGCGTTCATGTTTGATCTGTTATTTGTAAATTTACGTAAAATTTGTGAGTTCAATTTGTATATTTACCTTTTTTTGCGCATGATATATCAAGCACTTAAATTACTTTGTTATCAATAGATTGATAATGGTGCGTATTAATATTTAAATATAGTTAGTTTCATTTATCCCTTTGTATTTACCGGCCTAGGGCATAAGCAGTAGAGAATTTTATGTTTAAATTTCATTTAGTAATAACTAAATTCAGGGAATGATATGACTACTCAGGTTGAGGCTATTTTTGGAGTGATTTTTGATTTAGATGGAACATTGGTTTCATCAGAATTAGATTTTGCATTAATAAAGGCCCAAATAGGTTGCCCTTGCGAGCAAGACTTACTTGATTACATTGCTCAGTTGCCCTCACCGTATATGCGTGAAGAGGCAATGAATATAGTTCACCAACACGAATTAATAGATGCACAACATGCCAGTATATTACCTGGTGTGAGTGAAGCTATTCATGCTTTAAAGTCTAAAAATATTCCGATGGCGATTGTTACTCGCAATTTTGATAAAGCAGCGGCAATTAAATTACAAAATAATCCACTCCCTATCAGCACAGTTTTAACGCGAAGCGATGCCCCAGCAAAGCCAGATCCCAGCGCTTTAAATGCCATTGCTACACTTTGGAACATTAACGCCAGAAATTTACTTTATGTAGGCGATTACCTTTACGACATTCAAGCTGCGCACAATGCAAATATGCGCGCGTGTTTATACGCTCCAGAGTCAACGCCTGCTTATGCCGATCAGGCAGATTACGTTTTACATGACTTTGTTGAATTAGTGACATTAGTTGAGAGTTATTCTGAAAAAATAGAGTTATGTTAAATAGCGTACTATTAAATTTATTTAAGAATAAGTGCTACGTTATTTAAATTACAAAATAACGTTTGTTCCTAGCCCAATACGTTTTGAATTGGTAAAATACCGCAAAACGTAACGTATTCATTAGGGGCACAAAATGGGCAGAGCATTTGTAGTTCGTCAAAGTTCTATGATCAAAACAGCCAATGCAAAAACAAAAGTAAACTCAAAGTATGGTAAAGAGATTTACGTTGCAGCAAAAAGTGGCGATCCCGATCCCGAAGTAAATCAAACACTACGCCGTCTAATCGAAAAAGCTAAAAAAGACCAAGTACCCGCACACGTTATTGAAAAAGCAATTGAAAAAGCAGCCGGTGGCGCAGGGGAAGATTACTCTGTTGCCCGTTACGAAGGCTATGGTCCTGGTAATTGCATGGTTATAGTTGACTGTTTAACTGACAATCCGAACCGTACAATTAAAGATGTACGCTTACCGTTTACTAAAACAGACTCAAAAATTGGTACTCCTGGCTGCGTAGCACATATGTTTGATCATTATGCGGTACTTGGCTTTGCGGGTGATGACGACGAAATAGTATTAGAAGCATTAATGATGGCTGATGTTGATGTTAGCGATGTTGAAGCCGAGGACGGTAAAATATCGGTATTTGCACCGCCAACAGAATACTTTAAAGCTAAAACTGCCCTTGAAGACGCATTTGAAGGCATTAACTTTGAAGTAGACGAAATTACGTTTATTCCTCAAGTTAATATTGAAATTGAAGACGAAGAAGTTATTGCTAACTTTGATAAGTTTATAAATATGCTTGAAGATTGTGACGATGTACAAAATATTTATCACAATGCCATTGTAAAAAATTAGATTTAATTAGCTAAAAGCTTTAAAAAGCGTGTTTTGTGTATGCAAAACACGCTTTTTTACGTTTGAATAAATGTTAGATATTCATATGTATTATCTATATACCTTTAAAATGACTTAAAAGTGATGTTATTCTAATTTTAGGCGATAAAAAACCAGCTTAAAAGCTGGTTTAGCACTTAATCTGAACTTTGCTTAAGCAGTTAAAGCGTATTCGTTTTTTGTGCTTTATATTTTATACGGTAGCTATGTAGCAGTGGTTCAGTGTAACCACTAGGTTGTGTTACACCCTCCAAAACCAGTGCAAGTGCAGCTTGAAACGCAATGCTGTTATTAAGGGTTTCTTCGTTTATTGCCATGGGTGTATACGCAGTGTCGTGCTCGTTTTGACCATCAACTACTTTGGCCATTTTAGCCATTGTTGATTTTATTTGCGCCTGTGAACACACGCCATTTAGCAACCAATTAGCCATATGCTGGCTTGAAATACGCAGTGTTGCTCTGTCTTCCATTAGCCCGATATGGTTAATGTCGGGTACTTTTGAGCAGCCAACGCCTTGATCAATCCAACGTACAACGTAACCTAAAATGCCTTGTGCGTTGTTTTCAAGCTCGCTTTGAATATCTTCTTTTGAAAGCGTTTTAGGGTCTGTCATTAGCGGCGGTGTAAGCAGGTCATTAAGGCTCGCAATAGTTCGCTTAGCTATACTTTGCTGCTCGGTAAATACGTTTATATCGTGATAATGCATTGCATGCAGGGTAGCGGCTGTAGGGGAGGGCACCCATGCAGTATTAGCGCCTGATTTAGGGTGAGCTTGTTTTTGCTCCATCATTAATGCCATTTTATCTGGCATTGGCCACATGCCTTTACCTATTTGTGCTTTATGACTTAAGCCACAAGCAAGGCCAATATCGACGTTGCGATCCTCATAAGCTTGTATCCATGGTTGCTGCTTAATCTGTGCTTTTGGAAGTACAACACCCGCTTGCATAGAGGTATGAATTTCATCGCCTGTGCGGTCTAAAAATCCAGTATTTATAAATACAACACGCTCTTTAGCTTCATAAATACAGGCTTTTAGGTTTACAGAAGTACGGCGTTCTTCATCCATAATACCCATTTTAAGCGTGTTTTTAGGTAAGCTTAGCGCTTCCTCTACTAAGCTAAATAAAGTGTTAGTAAACGCTACCTCTTCAGGGCCATGCATTTTTGGTTTTACTATATTAATACTTTGCGCGCTGGTATTTTTAATACCTGTTTTTTTATTTAGGTCGTGCAGGGCAGCGGTGGCAGTAAACATCGCATCCATAATGCCTTCAAATACCGGTTGATTGTACACATCGGTAATAGCAGGGTTCGTCATTAAATGGCCAACGTTTCTAACAAACATCATGCTACGGCCTTTTAAAGTAACGGTGCCGCCATCGAGTGCGGTGTATGTTTTATCACTTTGCAGAGTGCGCTCTACAGTTTTATCGCCTTTTTTAAACGATTCAACTAGGTTACCTTGCATCAAACCAAGCCAATTTTTATAAACTTGTACTTTATCTTCTGCATCTACCGCAGCTACAGAATCTTCACAATCCATAATGGTTGTAAGCGCGGCCTCTAACACTACATCTTTTAAGCCTGCTTTATCTGCTTGGCCAATAATGTGGTGGTGATCGATATGTAGCTCTATGTGTAAATCATTGTTTTTTAATAACACTACGGTTGGGTTTTGTGCTTCACCTTGATAGCCAATAAGCTGAGATGGGTCAGCTAATGTGGTTTGAGAGCTATCACGTAACGTAATTAAAAGTGCGCCATCTACTACTGAATAATTAGTGCTTTCTATATGCGAGCCATTAGTGAGCGGCAATGCTTTATCTAAAAACTGGCGAGCGTAGGCCATTACCTTAAAACCACGAACAGGATTGTAGGTATTCCCTTTTTCGGCTCCATCGTCTTCGCTTAACACATCTGTACCGTATAAAGCGTCGTATAACGAACCCCAGCGTGCGTTAGCGGCATTAAGTGCAAAGCGTGCGTTACTGACAGGCACAACCAACTGAGGACCTGCTGTAAGGGCTACTTCGGGTTCTACATTTTGGGTTTCAATTTCAAAGTTGGTAGGCTCTTTAACTAAATAGCCAATATCTTGCAAAAAGGCATGGTACTTAACGCTATCCCACGTTTTATTAGCAAGATGGTAGTCATCTATTTGCTGTTGAAGCAATTCTCGCTTTTCAAGCAGTGCCTTATTTGTAGGGGTAAGTGTTTGAACTATATGTGCAAAGCTTTGCCAAAATTGATGCTCACTTAAGTGAGTGCCTGGTAGTAATTGATTTTTAACAAAATCAGCGAGTTGTGTGTCTACGCTGAGTCCTGAATGTGTGAGAGTGTGGGACATAATTGCCTTCCTTAAACGGTCGCGATGTTGTTGTGTGCTTGTGCGTTAAGGCAACAATAACTCAAAAAGGCAATGTTGAGTGCTTTTTAGCCATTCACAAAATGTATAGCCACAATAACAACTATAAATTTACTAAATCTAGAAAAGGAGCCTAATGTTGAATCAAGCGAAACGGAGCACACACTCCTAGCCACTCTCACAACATTAAAATAATTTACACACTCGTTCGAAGGATTTTATTATGACAACATATCAACGCGAAACAGACACACTCTCTACTCTTTGCCAATCACAAGGCAGCGCATGGAAAGCTATTAACCCTGAATACGCAAGCCGTATGCGTTTACAAAACCGTTTTCGTACAGGGATTGAAATTGCGCAATACACAGCAGACGTTATGCGTGAAGATATGGCTGCATATGACGCCGACACAAGCCTGTACACCCAATCTTTAGGGTGTTGGCATGGCTTTACTGCCCAACAAATGATGATGGCTATTAAGCGCCATCAAAAAACAACTAAACGCAGCTATGTATACTTAAGTGGCTGGATGGTTGCAGCACTTCGCTCTGCATTTGGTCCGCTGCCAGATCAAAGCATGCACGAAAAAACATCGGTACCTGCATTAATTGAAGAAATTTACACATTTTTAAAGCAAGCTGATGCACGTGAACTAGACCACTTGTTTAACGACCTAGATGCAGCAAAAGCGAATGGCGGCGATGTTCAAGCTGTTATTGATAAAATAGACAACTTTGAAACTCATGTTGTGCCAATTATTGCTGATATTGACGCAGGTTTTGGTAACGAAGAAGCAACTTACTTACTGGCTAAAAAAATGATTGAAGCCGGTGCGTGTGCCATTCAAATAGAAAACCAAGTATCTGACGCCAAACAATGTGGTCACCAAGCGGGTAAAGTGACCGTTCCACACGAAGACTTTTTAGCAAAGATTAACGCTGTACGTTACGCCTTTTTAGAACTTGGTATTGATAACGGTATTATTGTGGCACGTACAGATTCATTAGGTGCAAGCCTTACTCAAAAAGTACCTGTGTCACAAACACCAGGTGACTTAGCAAGCCAATACAATGCATTTTTAGAAACGACGCCAATTAACGGTGTCGATGACTTGAATGAAGGCGACACAGCAATGAAAATTAATGGCCAGTTATGTAAACCAACTCGCCTAGATAACGGTTTATTTCAATTCCGCGAAGGCACTGAAAAAGACCGCGTAGTACTAGATTGTATTACGAGCTTGCAGTCGGGCGCTGATTTACTGTGGATTGAAACAGAAAAACCTCATGTTAAGCAAATTGCAGAACTGGTAAATCGTGTAAAAGAACACGTGCCAAATGCAAAACTGGTATACAACAACTCGCCTTCGTTTAACTGGACGCTTAAGTTTCGTGAGCAAGTGTATCAAGAGTGGGAAGAAGCAGGCCGTGACCTTAGTGCTTACCCAAGCCTTGGCGACAATAAAGGCCTTATGGCACCAGAAATGGATGCAACAGAACTTGCGCAAGCAGCCGATTTACTAGTGCAAAACTTCCAGCGCGATGGCGCACGTGAAGCAGGTATTTTCCATCACTTAATTACTCTGCCTACGTACCATACAGCTGCGTTGAGCACTGATATTTTGTCTGAAGGTTACTTTGGCGATATGGGTATGCTGGCTTATGTACGTGATGTACAACGCCAAGAAATTCGCCGTGAGCAAGCTTCTGTTAAGCACCAAGACCTAGCAGGGTCTAACATGGGCGATACGCACAAAGAATACTTCTCTGGTGATAACGCGCTAAAAGCCGGTGGTGAAGACAACACCATGAACCAGTTTTAATTTCTAACTAGATAGTGTTACTCAAGGGCCAATAGGCCCTTTTTTATTGCTTTAAGTAAAGTTAGAACATTGAAGCATAATTACAGATCAGACTTTAACTAACCAAATAATTTTGGATCACTATTTAACTACCTGAGTGGATTTACAGATCAGAGTTTAACTAACCTTTCATAAAACGGCATATTTGGGGTGATTTTGCTGTAAAAAGCGTTTACGGCAACTTTAAAAGGCGGGTAAGTGACTGATTTTTGCTTTAATAGACAAACTTAGCAAATTTATAAACCGATTTTTTACTAACTTCTCTGTGCTATAAAACAAAATTTTACTAACTGATAGGCTATAAACAGTGACTCAAACCGATTTTTTACCAACTCAAGTTACAAAAAATGCTATAAACCGAAATTTTACTAACTGAAGTTTTAGCTAAGTCCGATATTTAACTGTCACAGAAGTGTAAAGGGGGTTTACAGTTTGAATATTAAGGCGGTAAATACAAAAGCCACTTATTTGAAGCTGTCTCTTATACACAAATCCCTGCTAAGAAATTAGCGGGGATTTTTTTGAACTAAATCTCAATGTCATGATCAGATCTTCAAATCTTGTTTGAGGGCACATTATGATTAACGAACATACTCATTGGGCAAAACAACAATTCGGTAAATCGGACTTAGGTGATCCAAGAAGAACAGCGCGTCTGGTAAAGTTAGCATCAACGCTTGCAAATGAACCAGGAAAACCACTTGTGAACATCACTCAATCCCCCGCCGATATGGAAGGTGCCTACCGCTTTATTCGCAACGAGAATATTGACGCAACGGCTATAGCAGAGTCAGGCTTTAAAGCCACGGTTGAACAAGCAAAAAGTCATAACTTATTACTCGCATTAGAAGACACGACCACACTAATTTATAAACATTCCTCCATTCGAGATGATTTGGGTCATGTCGGACGAGGAGCAAAACAACGAGGCTTGTTAGCTCATAGCGTATTACTGTTTGCGCCAGACACAAAGCAAGTTGTGGGATTAATTGAACAGTCTCGCTGGAGTCGTGATATCAACACGATTGGAAAAAGAGAAAAACACGCGACGACTTCTTACGAAGAAAAAGAAAGTTACAAGTGGGAGTCAGCGTCACGAGCGATGGCAGAGCGGCTGCAAGGACAAATGGCGAACGTGATATCGGTGTGTGACCGCGAAGCGGACATCTACGAATACTTGCAGTATAAACTGAGCGAGCAGCAACGATTCGTCGTACGCTCGATGCAAAGTCGTCATATTGAAGAAGGTGAGGATAAGCTCTATGCGTTTGCAAGCGAGCTGATGAGTGCAGGCACCAAACACATCCACATTGCACAAAAAGGAGGAAGAAAAGCCCGAAGCGCAACACTGGATATCACCTATGCGCCAGTGACACTCAAAGCGCCTTACAATAAGAAAGGACACTCCCTCCCAGTTTACTATGTCGGCTGTGCAGAGCGAGGAAACGCTGAGAACGGCTTAAGCTGGCACCTATTAACCAGTGAACCAGTCACCAGCAAAGAAGACGCTTTAGCTATCATCACCTACTATGAGCACCGTTGGCTTGTAGAGGAATACCATAAAGTCTGGAAAAGTGATGGTACGGATATCGAAAGTTTACGCCTTCAAAGCCAAGATAACATGGAAAGATTGGTGACGATTAATGGCTTTATTGCGACGCGAATATTGCAACTAAAGTTCACCAATGAGCAGCCTGATTCTCCAAGTTGTGAACAACTGTTATCTCCCAAAGCATGGAAGTTATTGTGGTTAAAGAGAATAAAAACACCATTGCCTGAAACTGCTCCAAATATGTCATGGGCGTATCAGGAACTGGCAAAGTTAGGAGGCTGGAAAGATACCAAGCGCACAGGGCGTGCATCTGTGAAAGTGTTATGGCAAGGATGGCTTAAGTTACAAGCCATCCTGGAAGGCTACGATTTAGCAAAATCTCTTGAGTCAGACTTGTGATCAAGAGACAGC